>JAGYOX010000112.1 GCA_018399235.1 Desulfobacterales bacterium
CTTCTATTTTTTCATGCTTTTACTTGACTTTTCAACTTACTTTAACTAATTTTAAACATAAATTGTTATTTTTATTTTATAGATCATCAAATTTGTATTAGGAGGTATTTATGACAAAACGAACCCGTTCTCCTAGTTTTGATGCAATGGTTAAATTTTTCCAGCAGCATTATAATTTTGCAACCAAACAGGACATTAACCTGCTAGTTGATAAAATCGAGCAGCTCGAAAAATCGATCAAAGAAGCTTTTCTGGCACCCCAGCAAACAGGCCGGACTAAAACCGCCAAAAAAAAGAAAGCTCCCCTGTCCAAACAAAGCGCATCGGATACGGTTCTCGATGTAATTATAGACGCCAAAACCGGCATCAATTTTACTCAGATAAAAGCAAAAACCGGTTTTGAGGATAAAAAACTGAGAAATATTATTTACCGGTTAGGCAAACTCGGCAAGATAAAAAATAAAAAACGGGGCATTTATATCCCCGCCTGAGTTTTTACAAGAGCTATTCGATTAAAGCCTTACCTTTTGACAACTTTTGCTGTCAGGGAAAAGTATTTCCGCTCCCCGCCTTCGGGCCGCACCATGTTTTTATTGCCCCCCAAAGCCGCTTGCAAACTGATTTGCCGATCTCGCCGCACCCTAATCTAAAATTGCAGGATCAAGGCGCATAACGATTTTTTTACTTTGCCATCCCCGTTATTAACCGGAAAGAAATTGCGTGATCGGCAAAATAGGAATTTGGTTTTCTTCGATTTTTAATTCTGCTGGGTCCATTCCCATGCTCAGACCGAGGAGTTGCGGGTATATGATTGAAGGAAGCAAATGGTTGCCTCCCCGGCGTGCTCTCGTATTACTCTGTACGGTATCAAACTGCATTTGGCAATAAGGACAGGCCGTGCAAAGGTAATCGGCATCCGCCTGTTGGGCGTTTTTAATTTTTTTCTCCATCAAATCCATAGAAAGCCTATCATTTACACCTGAAACCGGGGCACCGCAGCATTCCAGCTGCATAGACCAGGAAACGCTTTCCGCTCCGGTAACCTCGACCAGTTTATCAAAAACAGAAGGGTTCACCGGGTCGTCAAAATCCACCACCTCGCTCGGACGAAGCGCGTGGCACCCGTAATGGGTGGCGATCCTTAAATCCTTAAAAGGCCTTGAAATTTTTTCGGCGATCGCATCAATGCCCACATCATGATAAAAGACAGAAAGGAAGTGCCGGGCTTTGGTCGTCCCATTATACTGAAGCCCCTCTTTGTCTAAAATTTGATTGGCCCACTCTTTAAGGGCCTGATCTTTTTTAAGCAGATACTCCACTTTTTTAAGGCTGCCGTAACAACAGCTGCAAAGAGCAATGATGTCCAGGTCTTCCTTTTCGGCCAGGGCGAGATTCCGTGCGCTTGCGAGCACAAATGCGTTATAGTCAAAATTCCTCACAGGGTAACCGCAGCAGTTAAACTCTTTGATATCAATCAGGCCAATGCCCAAGGCCTCCGAGAGGACTTTTCTTGCGGACACCTCATAGGATTGTAATCGGGCGGGAATCTGGCAGCCAATAAACAAGGCATAGTCCATTATGCGTATTCCTTTGTTTGAGGCGTTTGTTCCTCCTCCTCTTCTTTTACCTTCAGAATCGCCAGGTTCTTTAGTTCATAGAATATATCGGTAATCCTCACTCCCTGGGGACATTGCTCCTGGCACTGGTAGCAGGTAAGACAATTCCATAGCATACCGGAGCCAAGCGTCGCATCCCTCATGCCAAGTGCCAGACAGTGCATGATCTGATGCGGCATTAACCCAAGCGCTTCTTCTGCGTTATCATAGTTTGCCACCACCGGGCACGCGGTGGTGCAGGCCTCACACCCGAAACAATAGGAAAAGCTCTTTATGTCTGCGGATAATTCCTTGTCAGGAGCCTTCTCCCCGACTTTTTCATCCGATGGCGTGAGGCAAACGGGCTGTTCCGGATTTTTCCTGAACGGAAACATTTTGGCTATGGCCGACATGGCTTGTTCTGCCGGCTGGGAGGCGTCATCCCCGAATAGCTGTTCACGCATCAGGCTCCGGTAAAAAGAAAAAGGAGAAAGGGTAAAAAAATCATAATCGTCCCGGGCAAAAAGTTTTTCCCGAACATTAAACCACATGTCCTGCAGGTTGATGCCTACCGGGCAGACAACCGTGCACCGCCGGCAGTTGGTGCAAAGTAAAACCCCTTCACGCAGATTCATCATTTCTTTGTCATCAAGGGATTTACCTGCGCTCAGGGACTTTATAGCGCTTATTTTTTCAGATGGAAAAATATCAGGGTTTGGAATGGCTTCAAACACTGTTCTCATGGAACAATTCCGGGTACAAGTGCCGCAATGGGTGCAGGCGTCCAGTTCCAGCGCCTGGCGGGTGGCAATGTTGGCTGGATCGGATTTTTCATCCATAACCGCGTTGGCCATCAGGCTGGCAGGCCCGGTTAGGATATGGAACATTTTGCTGAAAGGTAAATAGGCAAGAAGAAGTAAACTGGCAAGATAATGAATGTGCCAGAGGATCGTGGTTGTCGGCAGCCTGTCCAGAAATTTTGCGATAGGGCTTACCAGCTGCGCCGTTCCATAACTCAGCGGGGCGGACTGCGGACGGCTGTGGCATGAAGCACAGCTCATATCATGCAGCTGTCTTCCCATTTCAAGTGTCTTTTCATCCATATCTTTGATCTTATGAGGGGCGACAACACCGTAATTCTTAACCCAGTACGCCTCCAGGGCATCCAGATCCTCATCCGTGGCCATGCCCATATAGCTGTACACCATGTCCTGATAGCCGGTATAGGAAGTGATCTTTATCCCGTTTAACAGGACGCCGGAAAGCAGGATAACGGCGATTATAATGATCGCATAATAATCCTGAAAATTTGATATAAAATAAGGCTCTTTTCTTATGAAGCGGCGGTATATGGCAATGATAATTCCCAGGATCACGAGCACGCCAAAAAGGTCTCTTAAAAACCAGTAAGGGTTGAGAGTGGACAGGTATTGCGGGAACAGGTTGGCAGTAATAATTGACCCCAACGCATGCATGAGTAAAAGCAGCATAAAGCCGGTAAATATGCATATATGCATCAACCAGCGCGAAAAGCTTTCACGCAGGATACGCAGCTGGAGCACGCCGTCAAGCAAAAAAACCCGGACCAAAGTGAATAGCTTCCTGCTTAGGAGGGTTTTAAGGATACCCTTAAAGGCTGCAAAAACCCTGGTAAGGCTCGTCACGCCGTCAAGTTCAGGACCCACGCGGAAGCGAAACCATGTGGAGATTTTATACAGCGTCCCTGCGGCAAATATGGCTAACGCAATGTAGAATGATATAAGAAAAAACATAAGTTTTCACCTGGCGCTTGCATCCTCATAGATGATATCCGGAGGATCGATGAAAAGCTCCTGATCGGTTACAGTGGTTAACGGGGGCGGCTGATTAATATCAACACCGGGCTCATACTCAAATATGTCCGCCACTTCCCTGTTTAAAAAATTATATAGCCGGGTCAGCGGAATCTCCATAGGGCAAACGTCCTGGCACTGTCCGCAGTTTACGCATGAATCCGCTACGTGGGAAAGCCGGATGAGTTGAAACATGATGTCCGGCGGCGTCTCTCCGCCCGGAATGCATCCTCTATAGGGTTCAAGGTAGCATTCCTTGCAGAAGCAAATGGGACAGGCGTCCCTGCACCCAAAGCACTTAATGCATCGGTTAAGATGGCCGACCCAGTATTCCAAACGTTGTTGAGAAGAATAGCCCTTAAGCTCGTCAAGCTCTTTTTTTTCCCGGGCCTGGGCATTTTCAACGGCCTCGGTTTCTTTTCGTTTCCTCTCCTCTATTTGTTCATCTGTAGCGGTCTCCATAACCAGCGCGCCACCTTGTACGGCAGCCTCAAGAAATTCATGGCCCTTTGAGGAACAGATTTCTATAAAAGTCGCCGCGTTTCCTTTGTTACCCCATTTACCGCAGGCGATGTCCGCCATTCTCGGGATCTTGTAACTGCATCTCAGACAGTTTTCCCTCATTTCAAACCCCTGCCGGGCCAGTTCTTCCAGATCCTTCTCCCTTGTACTCCCGTCCTTAAGGGTGATGATCAGTTTCCCCCCATCAACTTCCTCACCGGCCAAGTCCTGCGGGTTCTCGCCATAGGCTTCCCTAATCATCTGCTCGGCAACCGTTGGAAGGAATGTTCCGCTGCAGTTTAATCCGATTAAAAACAGGTTCTCACGATGGACCTGGTTTCTCTTGGCCAGTTCAATGAAGGCACGGGCATCACATGGTTTGCAGGTTACCGCCACCCTCATGTCCATGGCGCCGTCAAGATATTCCTTGATGATTTTGACCATGTTTAACGGAGCGAAATGCATGGCTCCCGCTGCCTCATGGACCAAGTCGGGGTCGGTGATCAGCGCCGGCACGGCGTCGAATCGGCTGTTGTTTCTTTTTTTTACCGCCAGCACGGCATCCACCATTTTGTTTTCAAGGGCAAATTTGAGCAGCGAGGTCACAGCACCGCCGCTACTTCCCATTTCTTGAATTTTCGAATCTGGAGACCATGCCAGATAAAAATTATTTTCCATCGGCTTCCACTTTTTCTATGTTGATTGCGCTGAATTTGAATTCAGGCATCCTCGATGGCGGACCGGCGCTGGGCCCGGTGAGCATATTGGCAAGGCATTCCGGAAAATGCCACGGCAGAAAAACCTGGCCCGCTTTGATATCCGCCGTTACCCGGGCCCGGGTTCTGACCTCTCCCCTCCTGGATTTAAGAATGATTTCATCGCCACCCGCGATGCCTATATTTTCTGAATCTTCAAGGCTGATCTCTGCAAACGCCTCGGAAATTTCGTTTTGGAGCCGCTCGGTCCGCCTGGTCATGCTGCCTGTATGAAAATGAAAATTAACCCTGCCCGTGGTAAGTATATAGGGATAGGAATCGTCCGGCATCTCAAGCGGTGCTTTGTAGGGGGCGACCTGGAAATGGGCCAGGCCGTCCGGGGTCCCGAATTTTTCCACAAACATGGTCTCGGTTCCGGGGTGCCCTTCATCCGGGCATGGCCACTGGACGCCGCCGGCCTGTTCCAGCCTTTCATAGGTAATGCCCCGATACTGGGGGACGCATTTTCTGATCTCCTCAAATATTTCCTCGGACGTTTTAAAGGGGAAATGCTCTCCGGCCCCCATTTTTTCCGCTAGCCGGCAAAGAATTTCCCAGTCCGGCAGAGAATTCCCCACAGGTTCCATGGCTTTTCGAAGCCTTTGCACCCGGCGGTCCACCCCAGTCTGGGTGCCGTCCTTTTCGGCGCCGCTGGTCCCAGCAAGAACGACATCAGCCATTTCCGCCGTTTCGGTCATAAAGATATCCTGGACGATGACGAGTTCTTTTTTTTCAAACGCTTTTCTCAGCTCATTGAGATCAGGCGCCGACATTGCCGGGTTTGCACCCATAATGTAGAGAAAAGGGCATTTTTCGACCATCTCCATATAGGTCAGCCCGGGCTTATCCGGCAGATCCGCTGCCCCCCAGATGAACTCGAAACGCCCGGCGGTTTCCTCGTTTACTTTCTGAAATCCAGGATAAAAGACGGGAACCGTACCCATATCACCGAATCCCTCCCCGTTGGAATGGCCCCTTAAGGGATTTACGCCTGTTCCCGGTTTCCCGTAGTTGCCCGTTAACAGCGCCATATCCGCGAGCGTCTGGATGGTTTCAACGCCGCCCGCATGCTGCGCAATGCCTGCATTGAACATAATGCAGGCATTATGGGCGTTTGCGTAGGCAACCGCAGCCTCTTTTATCCTTTCGACGTCTATCCCCGTAATTTTTTCGATTTCCGGCAGGTCGACGGTATCTAAATACGACTTCAACTCATCAAATCCGCTGGTCCTTTTCTCTATGAAATCCGTATCCGCCAGTCCCTGTTCCAGAATAATTTTCATCATCCCGTTGATCAGGGCGGCGTCTGCGCCGGGATGGATCTGCAGGTGGAGATCGGTCAGATTTTTTACCGTGGGGGTTCTCCTTAAATCCGCGGTAATGATTTTAGCGCCCTTTGTCCTTGCCATTAAAACCCGGTTGGCAATCATGGGGTAGGTTTCCTGAATATTCGCCCCCATAATCAGGACGCAGTCAGCTTTTTCGATACTCAGCGTAGAGGTGGGCATTACCCCGGCGCCCACTGTAGAAAGCAAAGCCGGAACAGAGGTTGAATGGCAGAAGCGTGACGCGTTATCTAAGTTGTTGGTTTTACATATTATTCTGGCAAACTTTTGGATAAGATACAGGTCCTCGTTTGTGCATTTGCCGGAGTTGATAAAGCCCACCGCATCCCTGTCCGCTTCTGAGAGCCTCCGGGCGATCAAATCCAGGGCCTCGTCCCATGAGCATGCCTCATGCTTCCCATTCTTTTTAATAAGGGGGGTCGTCAGCCGTTCCTCGCTGTTTGCGTAAAGGTAGGCGTTTTTACCCTTGAGGCAGTTTTTCCCCTTACACACGGGATGGCTTTTTAAGGGCTCTACCCCGGCAATTTTGCCGTTCTTGAGCACCAGTTCGATGCCGCAGCCGCAGCCGCAGCATGGACAGACCGTTGGGATGTGTTCAATGGCGTTCATTTGCCCTTTTCTTCCCTTGTCAATGTTGCCAATGGATTTGGACCCAGATTCTTCGTCTCCTCGGTAAATTCCTTAACCACTTCTGCGAATTTGGGGCCTTCAGATGCAGCCACCCATGCCAGGTGCAGGCGTTCGGGTTCAATACCTATGCATTCCAGAAGCTTTTTGGTCATCAGAACCCGCCGTCTGGTATAAAGGTTTCCTTTCCCGTAATGGCATTCACCGGGATGGCAGCCGGCGATGAGCACGCCGTCAACGCCTCTGGTCAATGCGTTGATAATAAAAATAGGATCTATTCTGCCCGTGCACATCAGCCGGATCACACGAATATTGGGTGGATACTGCATCCTTGAGACACCGGCCAAATCAGCCCCCGCGTAAGAGCACCAGTTACATAAAAAAGCCAGTATCTTGGGATCAAAATCATTGGACATGTTTTACACCCGTCTTTTTATCCATTCGTGAACGCCAAAATTTGTTCTCTTATCTGTTCCTGTCGAAAATGGCACATATCCACCGCCTTGGAAGGACAGCTGGCGGCACAGACACCGCAGCCTTTACAGGAAGCCGTGTTGGTCTGGGCTATTTTTTTGCCTTCCGTTTCAACAAGATGTATGGCATCCCAGGGACAAACGCGCTCGCAGGTACCGCAGCCGCTGCATTTCTCCGGGTCAACCACGGAAACAATGGGTTCGATTGCCAATGTATCCTTTGCAAGAATCCCCGCCGCCCTGGCCGATGCGGCTTTCGCCTGAGCAATGGACTCCTCCAGCGGTTTGGGACAATGGCAGAGCCCCGCGATAAAGACGCCATCCGTTGAAGAATCAACAGGCCTTAGTTTTACGTGCGCCTCCTGGAAAAAATTGTCCTGGTTGATGGACGTCTTGTACTGTTTGGCCACAACAGAGCTCTCATTGGGGATAATCGCAGAGGCCAGAACAAGCATATCCGATTCTATCTGAAGCGGAATCCTAAGATCCTGGTCCATCACCGTGACGCGGAGCCTGTTTCCCATCGTTTCCACATCCGGTTTTTCCTCCACATCATAGCGGATAAAAACGATGCCCCGGGATCTCGCCTCCCTGTAAAGCGCCTCTCTTTTTCCATATGTTCGGATGTCACGATAAAGGATATATACCTTTATGCCGGGATTCAGTTTCTTGAGCCGGATGGCGTTCTGAATCGACTGGGTGCAGCAGATCTTGCTGCAGTATGGGCGCTCGCCTTCCCTGGAGCCTACGCACTGGATAAAAACCGCGGCTTTGGAACCTATAAATTTTTCAGGTTCCCGGCTCAGGGCCTGTTCAAAATCCAGGGAGAGAAAAACCATGGGATGCTTGCCGTATTCGTACTCATCGGATTTAAACTGGCGTCCTCCGGTGGTTATGACAACGATCCCGTGCGCCACGGTTTCAGTCGTCTGTTCGGATTTTATCGTTGAACTGAAATTCCCTACGACCCCTTCCGCCTCGGAAACGACGGATTCAAGATACAGCCGGATTAACGGATGCGCCTTTACCCGCTGAGCCATTGTCCGGGTAAATTCGGCAATATTTTCCCCCTGCCATGTCCGGTCAAGATACCTTGCGTTCCCCCCGAGTTCCTTATCCTTTTCCACCAGATGGGTCTGAAATCCCTGCTCAGCCAGTTCCAGGGCGGCTGTCATACCGGCGATACCGCCGCCAATAACAAGCCCCTCCTTGGTAAGCCCTATTTTGATTTCTTCAAGCGGCTCCAGGCACGAAGCTTTGGCCACCGCCATTCTAACCAGGTCTTTGGCCTTTTCCGTTGCCTTATCCGGGTACTGGCTGTGAACCCAGGAACATTGGTCTCGAATATTGGCCATTTCAAACAGGTATTTATTAAGCCCGGCTTCCCTGATCGTCTCCCTGAATAAAGGCTCATGGGTTCGGGGACTACAGGATGCCACGACGACGCGGTTTAATTTGTTCTTTTTGATAGCTTTTTTTATTTTTTCCTGGGTATCCTGGGAACAGGTAAACAGGTTGTCCTTTGCATGGACCACATGGGGCAGTTTTTTGGCGTAGTCCCGAACGGCAGGGACATCGACGACGGCGCCGATGTTGTTCCCGCAGTGGCAGACAAAAACCCCGACCCTGGGGGCTTCTGCACTTACGTCTTTTTCATCCGGATAGGATTTTTCTTTGACACGAGTATTGCGCACATCCTTTAGGGTGCTGCAGCATGCACCAACCGTGGCATAGGCCTCCATTACGGACTCGGGGATATCCTTCGGCCCCTTGAAAGCGCCGCAAACATAGACGCCGGGACGGGAGCTTTCAACAGGGCTGAAGCTTGACGTTTGAGCAAAACCGTAATTGTCAAGCTCAATGCCGCATTTTTCGGCTATCTCATAGGCTTTTTCTTTCGGCTTCAAGCCGATGGAAAGTACAACCAGGTCAAAGTCTTCTTCGATAGTTCTTCCGGCGCCGTCAAAATACCGGATGACAAGCCCCCCGTTACCGTTGGATGAGACCCTGCTGATTTTTGACTTAATAAACCGGACCCCTGCCTCGTCCCTGGCGCGCATATAATATTTCTCAAAATCCTTGCCCTGGGTCCGAATGTCGATATAAAAAATGGCGGCATCCAACGCTTCCGCGCTGTGCTCTTTGGCGATCATGGCCTCTTTGATCGCGTAAGTGCAGCATACGGAGGAACAATAGGGGTTGCCATGCTGTTCGTCACGGGAACCGACGCACTGAATCCAGGCGATCTTTCTTGGTTCCTTTTGATCCGAAGGCCTTACCATATGTCCGCCATAAGGCCCGGAGGCGCTTAAAATACGCTCAAATTCTATGCTTGTGATGACATCCGCATATTTATTATAGCCGTAGGCGTCAAAACTTTTCGGGTCGAACAGTTCGATGCCCAGTGCCATAACGACGGAACCGACTGAAAGCTCTACCTCTTCGGGTTTCTGCAAATGGCTTTGGAGCGTAATGGCACCCGAAGGGCAGGCATTCACGCACTGATAGCATTCAGCACAGATACCGCAGTTGATACAGCGATTGGCCTCTGAAACGACCTGCTCTTCAGTAATATCGGACTGCACTTCCTGGACACCCGTGAACGTTTTTTCCAGATCCGTGCGGGAAGCTATTTGTCTGGGCACATGTTCGTACCCCTCGACGGGAATGTTCTGAGCCGTTTTATACGCTACCGGCCGTCCTTCGCACAGGTCTTCGCCGCACATGTATCGATCGATTGACATCGCCGCCTGTTTACCCGCCTCAACGGCTTCGATAACCGTCCGTGGACCGGTGACCGCATCCCCACCGGCAAAAATGCCCGGATCATTCGTTTGCAAGGTGACGGGGTCCACGTTTATGATACCACGGTCGTAAATGTTAGCGGCGATTTCCTGATCCAAACATGATCCGTCTGCCGTCTGGCCTGTGGCGAAAACAACCCCGTCTATCATCTCCATGGTAAACTCCGAGCCCCGTACATCGTGCGGCACCCGGAGGCCGTTTTCATTCGGTTCGCCAAGCTCCGTTTTTATGCATTCAACGGCCTTGACCCGACCGTTTTCTCCGATAATCCGAACAGGAGCGGTACAAGGGAATATGGAAACCCCTTCCTTCTCACAGGCCTTGATTTTATCCCCCTCGAGAGGCATCTGTTCAATGCTGCCGCGGTAAAGGATAAAAACTTCATCCGCACCCATTCGTCTTGCGGCGCGCGCCGCATCCATGGCCACATTCTCACCGCCGATAACCACAATACGTTTGCCCAGGGAAGGCGGTGCCCCTGTATTTATTTTTTTTAGGAGTTCAAGGCCGGGGTAGACGCCTTCCAGGTCTTCGCCTTCAATGCCGAGCGGCTTGGGAACCTGGGTCCCGATCCCCAAAAATATGGCCGCATACCCTTCATTTCGCAATTGCCCGATAGTAATGTCTTTTCCCAGCTCCACGCCGGTCCGGATCTCCACCCCCATATCCTGAATTGTCTGGACTTCAGCCTTTATGATTTCCCTGGAAAGCCTGTAGTCTGGAATGCCGGCACAAAGCATGCCCCCGGCTATGGGCATCTTTTCATAGATACATACCGTATATCCCTGCCTGGCCAAAAAGTAAGCGCAGGACAGACCTGCGGGGCCTGAGCCGATCACGGCGACCTTTTCATCCTTTGCCTTCTTGCATTCAGGTACGTATCGTTTTTCGGAATTTAGATCCGTGTCTGCCAAAAAAAGTTCAATGGCCTTAATGGCAACGGGTTCATCAATCTGCCCTCTGGTACAA
>JAGYOX010000113.1 GCA_018399235.1 Desulfobacterales bacterium
GACCTTAAACCGTGAACCTTAAACCGTGAACCTTGAACCTTAAACCTTATACCCTAAACCTTAAACCGTGAACCTTAAACCGTGAACCTTGAACCTTAAACCTTATACCTTAAACCTTAAACCGTTAAGTTACTTAGAAGACAACGCCATTACCTTTTTTTAACCCAATACCCAACACCCAATACTCAATCCCTAAAACCCAAAACCTAAAACCGTTAAGTGGTATAGAAGCGTTTAGAAATCCGACAGCCCCTGATAAAACATGACGGTTGCCGGACTGGTGACGGTTGGGTCGGTGACCACATTGATACATGCCGGTTTTCCGGATTCAAGGGCGCGCTTAAGGGCTGGCTGAATCTCTTCGTCCTTGGTCACCAGTTCGCCATATCCACCGAGCCCTTCCACCATTTTTTCGTAATTGCGCATTCCGAGTTCGGAGCATGTGCATCTGTCATGTCCTATACTCATCTCCTGCGAATGCTTGATCATGCCCCAGGCGCAGTCGTTGTTGACGACACAGATGATAGGGATATTGTGGCGCACAGCCGTGTCAAACTCCATACTGTTAAAGCCAAAAGAGCCATCGCCGTTTAAGACGACTACAGGTTTATCCGGATGGATGAGCTTGGCGGCCATGGCAAAGGGAATTCCCGTGCCAAGGCATCCAAGCAGTGCGCCGGCGGGAATCTGCACGCCGGCCTTGTTGGACGAGATGAATCCGGCGAGTCCGAAATAGCTCGTGTCCCCGCCATCGGCCACGTAATAGGCGTCATCCCCAAAAACTTCCTGGATCTGTGCGACCAGCCGAATCGGGTGGATTGGCTCAGTTGGGGTGGAACGCTTCTCCAACTCGGTTGTCATAAACGCTTTGTAGGCATTTTTAAGCTTGTCGGTCCATTCCGTGTGATCCGTTTTTTCCAGAAGCGGCATTAACTTATCGAAAACAAGCCCGCAGTCCCCGACAAGCCCCACATCCGAGGAACGGTTGCGGTCAATTTCATGGGGCTCGATATCGATGCGCACGACCTTTGCATCCGGAAACATCTTCCCGGACTGCAACACCCAGTTGAAGCGGATGCCGGCGGCAACAATCACATCCGCCTGGGGCAGGCCGGTCATAATGCCCGTAAATCCGCCGTCATTGATCGACAGGGGATGGTTGTCGGGCAGGGTTCCCCTGCCGTTGTTGGCCAGGGCAAAAGGCATGCCCGATTTTTCGATAAAGGCTTTCAGCGTTTCGGCACAATCGCTCATTCCCACCCCGCTGCCGCCCAAAAACAAGGGCCTTTGGGCGTTGTTGATGAGATCGGCGGCCTCCCGGAGCTCGGCGTCGTCCGGATAAGTGCATGATTTATGCTTTTTGCGTTTCGGCGTCGGGGCGCTTTCAAGCTCAACTTCGACGTTTAGTATGTCCGGCGGCAGTTCAAGAAAAACCGGCCCCGGCCGGCCCATGGTGGCCTGTCTGAAGGCGATGGAGAGATATTCGGGAATCCGTCGTGTATCATAACAAGTGGCATTCCATTTGGTGATCGGCTTGATCATGTCAACCTGGTTTAATTCCTGGAGGGCTCCGGTCAGGTCATCGCGAAGGGGATGGCGGCCGCACAACACGACAATCGGGGCATTGTCCAGGTATGCGTTGGCAACACCGGTTAATGAATTCGTAAATCCCGGGCCTGCGGTTACCAAGCACACGCCGGCCTCATTTTTATAGATCGACCATGCATGGGCCATCATGGCCGCGGCCTGTTCATGCCGGACATCTATTGGTTTAATTTGATAGCTTGTAAACCCGTCCAGTATGCTTTCAATATGGCCGCCGGAAATCGTAAACACCGTGCTCACATTTTCGATCTCTTTCATATATTTGGCTACCAAGTGCCCGCCGATAATTTTTGCCATGATTCCCTCCTGTAAGGTTTTTTAATCAGATGGATTTGGTTCTATGGGGTTCCATTTAAACAACCAGTTTCAGGCCATCTTCAAACCACTGGGCATAGACGCCCATGCCTTCAACGTGCAGTTTGCCCTCTGCGGCCGCATTAAAGGATGCGTCTTTGTTTTTATTCGTCATCACAGAAAAGCCCGTGGCCGCATCTTTCCAAACAAGGGCCACATCAAAATCCTTGTGATTGCCCCCGGGTTTTGATGCAATTTTGCCTTTATCAAAAATAAACATCCGGCCACGCTGGCCGTCCTCTGTTTTAATCAGTACCCGGGCCTTGGCCTTGTTGATGTATTTTTTGAATGCTTCGTTTTTTTTTGCAGCGCGTTTTAAAATAAGGTCAAGGACAAAAAGAAGCATGGAAAATTTCATGGGGGACTCCTCTTTTATTGATTGGCAATTCGCGTGCGATCAATGATTTCCTGTTTCACCGTGTCCGGCAGATCGTCGAAATAGGCGCAAAAACCTGCCACACGGACAACAATGCCGGGATATTTGCCCGGATGCGCCTTTGCGTCCAAAAGCATATCCGGGTCAAGGACATTTAGCTGCATCTCCATGCCGCCGGATTTGAAAAACCCTTCCGCCAATGCGCTTACCAGCTGGAGTCCTTTTTCTCCGGAAACCGTTGCTTTGTCAAATTTTAGGTTTAATGCGTATCCATTCATGGCAAGCGAGGCATCAATGCGAGCGACAGAGTTTAAAAGGGCGGTTGCGCCCCTTCGGTCTTTACCGTTTTCGCAGCCGAGAGAGGCGGCAAAAGGTTCGCCTGATTTTCTGCCTGAAGGCAGGGCTTCGGTTCGGTTGCCAAAACCCACATGACAGGTCGAGGAATAAAATCCGGGCACATAATTGCCGCCGCGGGTATTTTCAAACCGGATGAGGGCATCATGAAAAATCCGGGCAACTGCTGCCGCGTATTGATCCGGAAGTTCGATATCATTGCCGAATTTCGGCGCGTTTAGAAGCTCGGCATGCAGCATTTCTTGTTTGGCAAAATCCGTTCGCATGGCATTGAGGATATGGTCGATGTTGTATTTTTTCTTGTTAAAGACAATGGTATGGATCGCTGCCAGAGAATCTGCGACATCTGCAACGCCAACCCCCTGGATGCCGCTGGAGTTGTATTTCGCACCGCCTGCGGTCACATCTTTTCCGCTTTCAATGCACCCCTCAACCAGCATGGATGAGAACGGCGTGGGATGAAAATCCCGGTTGCCCCGTTCCACAATCTTTAAATCTGCAACCATGCGGCCGACCATATGGTTCACCTGAATTTGAAATGCATCCATGACCTCGGCCATGGACTGAAAAGCGTCGGGGTGGGGGGTTTTGGCACCCAGCCGTTTTCTGGCGTTTAGCCGGCGGCCCTGGTTTATAGCCAATATCAGGCAAAGGGGGAGGTTAAACAAGCCGGCATCTGTTGAAAAAAAGCTTTTACCGGGAAAAGAGGGTTCAACACAGCCCACTATGCCGTAGTCTCTGGCTTCTGCCAGGGGAAAGCCGTGGAATACTAGTGATTGAATTGTGGGCGCATCATTGAAAAGCCCGGGCACCCCGTTTCCTTTTCTCGCCACGTCAACGGCGCGACGGATGTATTCTTCAGGGGAACCGGTATGGATTCTTGCCATATAGTTGGGGTCCCTAAGGCCAGCATGCTCCATTACGTCGAGAAAGAGATAGGTCAGGTCATTTACCGCGTCTTTTCCGATCTTATCCATCCCCCCAATGGTAGCCGCCTGGGCCACTAAAAAACCGCCATGATACTGACTCGTTCGCTCTGAAAGTAAAAACATATGCTCGGTGGTTTTGGCGGAAAAGGACAGCAGTAACTCAAAGGCGGCTTCCGGCGTGATCCGGCCTGCTGTCAGGTCTTTTTGGTAGAATGGATAGAGATATTGGTCAATCCTGCCAAAAGAAACGGCCGAGTTAAGGCCTTCCAGGCAAACCGCCATGTGGGCGAGCCAGAGGCACTGAAGGGCCTCATGAAAAGTTTCCGCGGGCTTTAAAGGAACTTTAGACAGGATGCGCGAAATCTCTTTTAGCTCTTTGCCACGAATCGGGTTTTTTTCAGAGATCGACTGCTTCCAGGCCTCTTCTGAGAGGCGTTTGGCATAACTGAGTAACCCTTGGCAAGCAATTTTTATCGCCTGATTGAGGTCGCATTCGGCGTTTTCCGCTTTATCTATTTCATCAATGTATCCCTGAATGCCGATATTGAGGATTTTTTCATAATTGGGTAAAAAATGCCCGATACCGCCGGCTTCATTGATTAGATAGTAGGTCGCATTAAGTTGTTCCGGCACATATTTCATAAAGCGCCATCGATGTCTGCGAAACGCTTTGAAAACCATATTGCGTGGAAGCCAGTAGGGGATCACGGTTTTAAGCAATTTGAACCGGTCGTTCCAGGGGATGGGGTGGGGCGTGGTTTTACGTTTATCTATCCACAGGAGCTCTTCGCACATGAATGCGCCGGCCAACTCCGGCTGTATAATCGCAGACCTGCGCTTGGCCCCTACGTTGCCGGCAATGAGTTCATCCGGCCATATATGGACGGATTTATACCGCAAAAGGTGCCGGAAAGCTTTTGCCTTCCGTATAACGACGGGGTCCTTTTTGTTGTCATGGGACTTGAAATAATCGGTAATCAAAAAGGCCCGTTCGGGGCACAAATGAATGGATTCGGACAGCAGCGCTTTCTTGATGCGCCCAAATCGTTCTGGCGGCTGGGTAGTTGAGGCATATGCCGCCTCTGGAACCATGAAAAGGTCTCCTGTGATTGGCGTAATTTTAAAATAACAATTTGTATTTTGTATTAATATTATGGTGCAACCCAACGTGCAAGTCAAGTGAAAGGATTCTGCCGGTCAAGTTGTGGCGCTGTTTGGTTTTTGGGAAAAAAGTCTTATTTTAAATAATTGAACCTGATCCTTTACATTCCTTATAAATATATCGTATAAAATTTTTTTATTATTCTTTTAAATGGCAACAGAACGGGTTTGTCCATGTGCGTGGTTATTTGGGGTGCGGGATTATTTGGGCGAAGTTGGGTCATGATAACGTTCAGAAATATATTCTTTGAAAATCCGAAGAATTTTGGGTATATGGGTTAAAATTTTTTAGGTGTTTTACTGGCAGACGCCATATACGGAGAGGATATGCAGCACCTGAACGCCGAGGAATTAAAAAAGCTAAGCATTTTTAGAGAATTGCTTCAGGAGGAATGGGAAGCGGTCTATGCGCTTTTAAATCGCCTTAAGATAATTGAGGGTGAAGAACTGATTCGGGAGGGGGATTGGGCGCATACATTTTTCATTATTTTGAGCGGTCACTTCATGATTCATTACAAGGATGGTCGTGCCATTACGTTAAACAAAAAAGGCGATATTATCGGTTGGTCCGCTGTTATCAGTCCGTTTCGATACACGGCGAATGTCACTGCACTGACTGCCGGCGAGGTGCTGTCCATCGAGGGTGATAGGCTGCTGGAATTGCTTCAGGCTAATGCGGAACTGGGTGAGAAGCTGGTAAAAAAAATAAATAAAATGGTCTCCAGGCGGCCTGCAATAGATTGAATCAACAATCTATTTAGGCACATGTTAAAGGAAGTCTTTATATGACAGGTATTGACGCCATATTATACCATAATGGTTTCGGCATGGCGGCTGTGGGTATTACCATCGTCTTTACCGCCTTGGTGGTGCTCTCGTTGGTTATCTCGCAGCTTCATAAGTTGCTCATTATATGGGATGACCGAGAGACATATATCAATAAAGCATGTCGGTTTTTTTCTGTATTGAAGCCGAAAGGGGGGCTGGTACCGAAAAAGGCGAAAAAGGAATCAAAGGCGGCGTATGTTATTAATATCAAGGAATCCTCCCGTCAGTTCAGTATCTTGATACAGTCCATAGGAGAGCCCTTTTCCCTGCCGGAATTGATCAGGATTGCAGAATCATTAGGTATTGAACGCCCCTATTCAACCGTTAGCCATTTAATCGCAGGCAATCTGATTATACCCGATCAGAAGGGATTTTTCCTTTGGAACCATGAAGCCTATAACAGCCTTTCAAGACGGAGTTGATAGTTAACCTATGGAAATGTTCATTGATTTTTTTAGCAATACTGGTTTTGCACTGGCAGATTACCGAAATGTTATCATGCTCTGTATCGGTGCCCTGTTTATTTATCTGGGCATCGCCAGGCATTACGAGCCCCTTTTACTGGTCCCCATCGGCTTCGGCATACTCCTAGGCAATATCCCGGTTTTCAAGGGATTGGGACTTAGTATCTATGAGCCCAACAGTGTTCTGCACTATTTATATTTTGGAGTGACCCAAGGGATATATCCCCCGCTCATTTTTATGGGTATTGGGGCCATGACCGACTTTTCAACCCTGCTGGCAAGGCCGGTGCTTATGCTGCTGGGGGCTGCCGCACAGACTGGGATATTTTTGACGTTTTTGGGGGCTCTGGCACTGGGCTTTGCTCCGAATGAAGCCGCCTCAATTGGAATTATAGGCGGTGCGGACGGGCCAACCGCCATCTTTCTGACCGCCAAGCTGGCAAAAAATTTAATCGGCCCCATTGCCGTAGCCGCCTATTCCTATATGGCCCTGGTGCCGGTAATCCAGCCGCCCATTATGAGGCTTTTAACCACCCGTAAGGAACGGCTGATTAAAATGGAAGAGCCGCGGCAGGTATCAAAACGGGAAAGATTGATATTCCCGATTATCGCTGTTTTGCTTTGCTGTTATATTGCGCCTGCGGCCCTCCCCCTGTTGGGACTTCTATTCATGGGAAACCTGCTGAAAGAGGCGGTTGTAACGGAACGCCTGGCTCAAGCGGCCCGGACTTCGGTTATTGATACGGTGACCATACTGTTGGGAATGACTGTCGGGGCCAGTACCCAGGCGGATGTTTTCCTCACAGGCAAGTCGATCGGGATATTTGTTCTAGGCGCCCTGTCTTTTTGTGTGGCAACAGCGTCCGGCTTGATATTTGCCAAGATCATGAATCTCTTTCTGAAACAAAAAATCAATCCGCTTCTTGGGGCCGCTGGTGTTTCTGCAGTGCCGGATTCGGCGCGTGTGGTTCAGATGGTGGGCCAGGCGGAGGACCCCACCAATTTTCTGCTGATGCATGCCATGGCGCCCAATGTTTCCGGTGTGATTGGGTCGGCGGTAGGCGCGGGGATTCTCTGGAGCTTTCTGGTCGGATAGCCGCCAGATTTATATACGCCATTCTTAAAAGTTTATCAAAAGCGGAGCAAATTATCTTGACACGATATTTGCCCTGTGTATGATTATAGCTATGAAAAAGCCAAACCTATTGTAAGATAGGGACGGAAAGTTACGGGTCTTCAAGAGACAGCCGGACTGCCATTGGATTCGATGGCAGTCCGGCTTTTTTTTTGATTTTATTCCTTTTGTTTATTGGAAAATTTCGTTTTTTGTTGAAATCGTTTTTATGGGATGAAGACCGGCCGGGCAGGGTGGATGGTTGCCGTTCAAAGAATTCCCCGCAACAGCCTTATTCGGTCGCGGCAAAGTTAACCTTAACGAACAGGAGGAAAAAGCCATGAAACCATTAGAAAAAAGCTTCAAATGGGTTTCCGTGGTCAGTCTGTTTCTGATTCTCTTTATGTTGATTATTCCATTCTCATCCGCATTTGCCGTCGAAAAAGCGCCAAAGATAAAGGCGATGACCCGGAACCTATACCTGGGGGCGGATATCTTCAAAGTAGTCGAGGCGGCCCAGGAAAATCCGGACGATCCCATGGCCGTTCCCATTGCGGTTGCTGAAGTATACAATACGATGCTTTTCACCAATTTTTGGGCGCGGGCCGAGGCCATTGCCGATGAAATTGCCGAAAATAAACCTCAGGTCGTCGGCCTCCAGGAAGTGTCAACATTCTATAAACAAACACCAGGAGATTTTCTTTCCGGCAATCCGGAACAGGCAAGCTTTGTCGTCATTGATTTTTACGAAGTTTTAAATGATGCCTTACTGGCGCGAGGGATGAAATACGAAAAGTTCGAGGTGACCAATGCTGATGTGGAACTCCCCATGCTGGATTTTGAATCGCCAACGTTTCTTTCCGACGTCCGCATGGTGGATCATGATATGGTGCTGGTGCGAAAGGGGCATGCCGCAGCCCCTTTGCTTGCCGATAACTATCAAAACAATCTTGGTCTGGAATTGGGCGGGGCCTATGTGGAATTCACCCGGGGATTCCTCATCGTGGACGTCAATGTAAAGGGAGAAGACTTTCGGTTTGTCAACACCCACCTGGAGGTCCGCAGTGAGCCCGGAAGCATTTTCAGGGTTATCCAGTCCGCTCAAATGATGGAGCTGTTGGCCATTTTATCGTCTTTGGACCCGAAGCCGGTCGTCATGGTCGGCGACTTTAACAGCTCACCGGAGGATGTGCCGGCAATGGGCTATCTCCCAACCGGCGAACCGGCGGGTTATTATACGCCACCCTATATGCAGGCGGTGGAAGCTGGATATCTAGATGCCTGGCTTCTTCAGAGTAAGTATGACGAAGGCTACACCAGCGGCTTTGATGAATATGTTAGTGATCCGTTTGCCGAACTCACCTCACGCATTGACCTGGTTTTTATTGATCCATACGGGCTAACCATAGACAAAGTCAAGTGTGATGTGGTTGGCGATGAAGTCTCTGATATGGTGCCCAATCCGCTTTTACCGGAAATTCTTAGGCTTTGGCCATCGGATCATGCGGGCGTGGTTGGAAAGATTAAGTTTTTGAGCCAGTAAAAAGACCCGGCTAAACATAAAAACAGGGGCAGGGAACGATGGCCTTGCCCCCTGTTTGCCCGTCAAGAATCAATTCCGCAAGCGGCGACGAATCTTCACGCAAAAGATTCCTCGCGACCGCTCGGAATGACACCAGCGAGTGCTTTTCAAATCTATAATATCAATGCCGATGAATCGATTTTTTCAGGAAACGGCGCTGCTTTCTTCGACATGTTTCTTGACGGTTCTTCTGTCCAAACCGGTCCGGCGCGCCACTTCCCCGTAATTGCCGGTTTTGTCATACAGCAGCCGGCAGTATTCTTTAACCAGGGTTCGGGCGTCAATATTGCCGCTCTCCATATCCTTTACAATTTGGGACGGATATGCAGGCGCGGACGTGTGTGCGCCGGTTCTGTAGCTCCTGTTAAGTAGGATCCGCCGGGCGCATTGCCCCAACTCCCGAACATTTCCCGGCCATGAATAGGTCAGCCCCAGTTCTTTTTCTATGGTTTTTCGGATCATCGATGTCAGCTCCTTGGAATACTGGCTGGTAATGCGCAAAATGGAGTCAGCAAGCAGGTCATCGAGTTCACCGGTATCCTCTTCAATGCGCTGCCGAAGCGGCGGCACCACGATCATGTCCGAGCACAGCCGATAGAAAAAATCATCCCGGATAAATGATTTGTTGTGAATTTCTTCTATGGATCGGTTTGTTGCGGCGATGATCCGCCCATTAAAATATCTCTCATCATGGCTGCCCACCGGACAGTATATCCGCTCCTCCAGAACTTTGAGAAGCTTTATCTGAATCGGTGTGGAGACCTCACCGATTTCATCTAAAAATATGGCACCGTACTTGCTGCATTTGTCAAAAATGCCCTCATGATCGTCAACGGCCCCGGTAAACGCCCCCTTTTTATGGCCGAAGAGTTCAGATTCAATAAGGTTTTCGGAAAACTGGGAAAGATTCAACGAGACAAAGGATCGATTAAAGCTCTCGGCAAAACATCCTTTTTTCTCGTCATACGGGATAAACCCGCTTCTGCCGATAGCCATTGCCGCCGCCCCTTTTCCGGTGCCGGTTTCGCCAAGAAGCAGGGTTGAAAAATCATCCATGCGGTTCCATAGGTATCGATCATACAAATCGAGATCATAGGTAAATACATTATTCCAAAGCCGTTCCCGCAGCTTTTTCATGCAGTGGCTTCGTCCGACCAGGCCGCGGTCGATAAAATAATAGGCCCTTCTGAGTTGATAGCACATGGCAAAAAAGTGAAGCGCCTCTTCATGGGTGAAGCCCCTTTGATGGAAAAGGGAGAGGGCCTCATCGGCAAAGGGCACTTTTATCGATTTTTCGCCCGCTTTGATCTGTTCCTGGATCAACCAGTCGAACTGGTCGACGAAATAATAGAAAATATCGAACAGGCAGGTGGCTTGAAGCATCTGCCGGTCTTTTGGGGGAAATTTTTGAAGGGCACAGCGGCCTTCACCCTCTATTTCTGTTATGCGTGATCGGACCTCTGCGATAGCCCTGTCAACCAGCTCGTCCAGTGCCACATTCGGGAACAGGCCAACGATTTTTAAGTCCAGTTCCATTCGTTCATCAGAAAATGGATTGGCCAGTACGGCGTTTTCCACTAGTGAGAAAAACTCTCTTTCCTCAGCTGTTAGTCGAAATTTAGCTGCCATGTCTCACCCTGCAGACGCGCTTGAAAGTCGCTTTTGTCATTGCCTTCTACATTTTTTGTATGCGTTATATTCATCTATTGATTGTTATTAACCATACCGCAGGCTGTATGGCATGGCAATAAATTATTTTTTATTATATAATTCCGAATAATTGACAGTCTCGTAAAAAGTCGATTTTGAGATGGCAAAGAAAAAAGTTCAAGATCAA
>JAGYOX010000114.1 GCA_018399235.1 Desulfobacterales bacterium
GATCTACCATAAAGGTTGCTTATAGGTTCGGTCCCGGCCCTTGGCCCGGGCGGTTACTTCTAAGTAACTTCAAGGTATTAGGTTTTGGGTATTAGGTTAAAAAAATCAAAATCTCAGTGCCTTAGTGCCTTAGTGCCTCAGTGCCTTTAACCTATCACAAACGTTCCTTTCTGCAAAAATGCCGCGCCAGCGGAATAAACCGCTTTTTTACGAAACCATCAACCCTTTTGAGGCTACAGAAGCATCCAATATCCTACCGCCACTGACATCCATTAACAAATGACGCCATTTGGCGCTTAATGCAGAAATATTTTCACTGCTGCCGAGCGCCCATAGGCATCCACCGCCCCCGGCCCCGCAAAACCTTGCCCCACAGTGCATATCCCGTGCAGCGGAAACAAGTTTATTTCCGGTCTCATCCAGGACCTCCGGTGTTAAACGACAGCGGATATCGGTTTCCTGATTTATCCAGTAAACAGCCGCATCAAAATCAAAGACGTTAAGGGCGCCTGCAAATTCCCTGGTACTCTTGATGATTTCAGCCCATTCGGAACGGAAGTCACCGGATAGAAACTGCCGGACCCACTTGCCGTTAATATCTTTTGATGCATGAGGTATTCCGCAATAAGCCAATAAAAGGGATTTGTCAAGTAACGAATACTGATCTTCAGAAATCAGGGGTTCCTGTTGATATAAATCCATAAAACCAGCGCCATCCCAGTTCCAGAGGTTCACACCGCCGTACACCGCCGCCAGATGATCCTGAAGCCCGCAGGGAACGCCAGCTATGCTCTCTTCAATCGCATGCGCCAGAAGCGGAATCCGCTCCTTGTAAACGGCTGTTTTATTCAATTTTTCAAACAAGCGCTGATAAGCCCCAATCATGGCCACCGCTGCCACTGAGGAGCCGCCTAGGGCGCTTTTTGGCGGGGATGCGGAATCAATCCGGATATGGATGCCGTCAATATGGAAATATGCGGCAATTGCAAACATAAGCCCCATGGGATGATCAAACGGCATGCGGTCAAGCTCGTATTCGGCACTTTCGAACCCACGGGATGAAATTTTAATAAACCCCTTTCGGTGAGGGGTTAATTGAACAAACGTCCGAAGATTAATTGCCATGTTTACCGTACAGGGATTGAGATATGCCATGGGATAATAAAAACTGCTGATATCCAGCGTGCCGCCCATATCGATCCGGCAGGGGGCGGAGGCTTCTATTGTCCTATCTTCAAGGATCTCTTGGACGGAATCAGCCATTGCCGGCCTTGGACTTAAGATTGCGTATATGATTTAAAAATTTAAAACTTTTGGGCTCCCGACCCAGGTGATACGGGATAAATGCTTCCAGAAACACCTGGCTCTCCTTAATAGCCGGTGCCGCAAATTTTAAACGTTTAACATTCTTAAGGCTATTCGCCTGAATCCAGAGGAGTTGTTTGACGGTTCCCCGGGAAAGTTGATATGGGGATGATTTATCCGTCAAACATCCTTGACATACCAACCCGCCCTTTGCAAGGTCAAAACCGAATTTTTCTCCCGGCAATTTTTCCAACGCGATTTGACAGCGGCTGCACTGTTTTAAATTGGGTGACAGGCCGGAAAACTGCAGAAAATAGAGTTGAAAAATAATACTGATAACCGCCGGGCATTGGCCGTTATCCAAGGCTTCGAGACTGTATTTGAGCAGGTGATAAATTTTTTCCTGAGCCTTTCCCTCTTCAAGCCACGTAAGCACCAGTTCGGTCCAGTAGCTGGCATACGCGGTTTTCCATAGGTTCCCCCGAAGGCTTGCGAAAGGATGTTTTAACGCGGCTTCCTTGATCACCGGCATTCCGCCTTTTTTGGGCAATGTGGCGACAAGGCTGATTTTTGAAAAAAGTTCAAGGGTTCCTGGAAAACGTTTGCGGCTTTTTCTGGCAAATTTGGCGATCATCGATACTTTGCCGTAATCCCGCGTCAATAGAGTGACGATCAGATCATGATCTCCGTATTCTATACGACGAAGAAGAATAGCCACGGTGGATATGCTAAACATCAATTAAAAACCGAGAAAAAATGAGGCAAGCTGGAAATAGAAAAAAACGCTGAGGATATCAATAGAGGTAGTAACAAAGGGACCGGTGGCAACCGCCGGATCGATTTCGAACCGGGCGAAAATCATCGGCAAAAGAGAGCCGACAAGCGCGGCGATGGCCATTGAAGAGGCAACCCCGGCACCTACGGAAATGGCGACAATCCCCGCGTTGTAATGAATATGCGCAAGCGTCGCCAGGATTAACCCATAGATACCCCCCAATATCAATCCGATCAGAAGCTCTTTGGATACCACTTGCCATAAATGCCGGATATTGATACGTCCGGTGGCAATTCCACGAACCACAATGGTTGAGGACTGGATGCCGATATTCCCGCCCATTCCCATGATAACGGGGATAAAAGCGGCCAAATAGGAAACCTGCTTTAAACTTTCCTCAAAATGGGCAATGATAAAGACGGCGATAACACCGCCAACAAAACTCGCAAACAACCAAGGCAGCCTTATCCGTGTACTGCGCAGAACGGATTTTGTCTCGACGAATTCCTCGCCGGCACCGGCCATCTTCAAAATATCCTCGGTCGCTTCCTCACGGAAAACGTCGATAACATCATCCACAGTCACAATACCAACCATCCGCTGCTCTTCATCAACGACCGGAACCGCCAGAAAATTGTACCTGGCCACAATTTTAGCCACCTCCTCCTGATCCATATCTGTTTTAACTGATATTACGTCAGTGGCCATAAAATCTTTCAATGGTGTTGCGGGCGGTACAACAACCAGCTGCCTCAAAGAACAAACCCCCACCAAACGGTTGTTCTCATCGACCACATAAATATAAAAGGGCATCTCAATATCTTTATATTCCTGGGTTTGAAGCAGTTCAATGACTTCTTTGGCGGTCATTTCATCATTCAGTGCGATGAAGTCCGGGATCATTATGGCGCCGGCAGTGTCATCCTCATACTGAAGAAGACCTTCAACCTCCTCCGCACCCTCTTTTTTCATCCGCTCTATGACTGCATCCGCTTTTTCCTGAGGAAGAAGTCGAATCAGGGCACCGCCATCATCGGAAGGCATATATTCCAGGATTCGAACCAGATCTTCGACACTGAGTGCTTCAATCAGCGTAAGAATAACATCCTCATCGAGTTCGCTTAGAACGATTCCGCGTTTTTCCTGGTCATCAATCAAGTCAAACAGTTTTCGTTGATTATAGGCGGAAAGTGAGGGGAATACGGCCGAGAGATCAGCCGCATGAATTTTGCTGAGGATTTTTTGCAAACGCGCATAGGACCCGCGTCTTAAAAGCCGTTTGATCGTTTCGATCAGTATTTTATTTCTCTCGCCCAGCATTTAGAAATCTTCCGGTTATGGCAGTTCAAGCGTCACAACCTGCCCGCTATTTCCATGGATTTTAACCGGCTCACCGTTAAACATCATTCTCAAGCCCGCAGCATTGCCGATTAACATATGATAGCTTTTCTCCGCCTCAAGCTCCACATGATCCTTTGGAGAAAGTAAGTATTTTAATTGTTCATTCCCATCAACATTGATTTTAATCCATGTTTTTTCGATCGCATCTATGGTCAGCACCAGACTTTTCGGTTTGGGCTGTTCTGCATTGGTTGCCGCAGAAGCATTTTTTAACGACGGTCTTTCGCGTTCCCTCTCATTACCGCTCAAAGATTGCCAGCTATAATAGCCTATCATGGACAGGACGCTGATTACCGCTATAAAAAACACGGACAAAGATACAAGTTTTAAATTTTGCCTGCCCAGCCGCCGCCATTTTTGGTCAGCCTTTGACGCAGAAGCATAGGCTGAACTGTTTATTTCATAGCGATCAATAATATCTTCGGCATCGACCCCAATGAAATCGGCGTAGGCTCGCAAAACAGCTTTTACAGATTCCTCATCTGGCAGCTCTTCATGGTCCTCCGATTCGATAAGATGCAGCTGATGCAGGCTGACCCCAAGTGCTTCTGAGACTGTTTTAAGGTCAACCTCCATCTGGATTCGAAGCGCCTTGATGTATCGGCCGAATGAAACCGGACTTAACTCATGGTTTGTGCGATTTGTCTTCAATCGTTATCTTTAAAATCCATAAAAGCGCAAAGTAAAATATATTAGGCTATATCCCACAAAAACACAACTCATAAAGCCGTTAGCGGGTAATTCTGATATGGGATTCTTCTCGAAGGCTGCTGAGCCATTCTTCAAATTTTTTATCAACCGCCTGCCTGTACAAAACATCTCTTAATTTCTCGGCCACCATATCAAACGGTTTGTCCGGGGCCTTGACAATTTCCTCTAAATGAAAGATTTGGAACCCCTGCTCGGTTTCAATAATGGGAGAGGCTTCACCGATAGCCAGGTTTTTAATCACCGGCTGTAGTTCTTTCTGTAAATCATTAATGGCAAAATTCCCAAGATCACCGCCATCAACAGCGTTTGCAGATTCTGAATATTTCCTGGCCACTGTTTCAAATACCTGACCATTATTTAATTCAGTCATCGCATCAACAATTTTTTTTCGAGAGGCTGACTCTGAATCCGGATTGTAACCATCAGCGTATGGTATAAATATGTTTTTGAGATGATACTCCGTAGCTCCCTTATACTTCTCCGGATGGTTTTCATAATAGTCGCGGATTTCAGAATCAGTAATCACAATGCTGGCCTTGACCTCCCGGTTCACCATCTTGCTCCGAAGAATCTGGCGGCGGATCTCGTCCCGGTAGGTTTGCATATCCATACCGGCGACTTTCAAAGAATCTCGTAGATCTTCATCGGTATAATAGTTCATCGATTTTATACGCTCTATCGCGTTGTCGATTTCAGAACTGGAAACCGAAATGCCCTTTTTTCGGACCACTTGGTCAATCAAAGTCTCATCAATGAGTTGATTTAAAACCTCATTCCGCTTTTCATAAAGAAGCTTCCGCTCTTTCGGCTCCGCATAGTTCTGCGCATAAATTTGTTCGGCAACCGGCTCAAAGGCGATGTTTAACTCTCTTAGCCGAATAATATCCTCATTGACAACGGCCACAATCCGGTCAACCGTTTCCGTTGCCGAAGCGAAACTAACAGCGGCAAGATAAACGGTAAAAAGCACAAAACTTGTTATAAAAAAAACTTTGATTATGGATGATGACTGCATTGATCCTTCCTTTAATCGAATTAGATAAAAATTATTAGTAATTAACATGCGTTGCAATTTCCATCAAGGTGTTTTTGGCCTGAGCCATTAAGCTTGGCGTATTGGTGGCATTCATCTGGGCCCTCAACGTATTTCCCGATGTAAACCTGAACCGGTCAGGAGATTTGTCAATAACATCTAAAATCCCTAATGGATGCTGCTGATGGGTTTCAGAAAAATCCAGAACCATAAGGCTGTCAGCCAGGTCAAGTTTTTTGACCCCGGCCTTGATAGAGAGAATTCGAAGCATAATTTTCAGCAGCAGATTCTGGGCGGGTTCAGGTAATGAACCGTACCGATCGACAAGCTCTTCTTTGATGTCGGCGACCTCTTTTAATGCGGTCATTTTGGCCAATCTGCGGTATATGGAAAGCCTCTGATCGATATCCGGCACATAGCTTTCAGGAATATAGACCGAGATGGGAACATTAATCTCCGGTTCCAGCTTTTCAACAACTGCCTTCCCTTTTAAACGGTTGACAGAGTCTTCAAGCATGCTCAAAAACATATCATATCCAACAGCCGCGATGTGACCGGACTGCTCTACGCCAAGGGCCGCGCCGCCCCCGCGGATTTTTAAATCATTCATGGCAATCTGAAAGCCGGCCCCCAAATCGCTGTGTTCCATCAACACTTTAAGGCGTTTTTGGGCATCCCGGGTCAATGCGGCCTCTTTTGGCACAAAAAGATAGGCATAGGCCTGTTCATTGGAGCGTCCGACACGGCCCCGAAGCTGGTATATCTGGGCCAGACCGAACCGGTCGGCGCGGTTGATTAGCATTGTATTGGCATTCGGAATATCCAGACCGGACTCAACAATCGTGGTACAAACCAGCATGTCGATGTCTTTGCTCATGAATTGATACATAACCCGTTCGAGGCCATCTTCCTCCAATCGCCCGTGAGCTACCCCCAACCGAACCTCTGGTACCAGGTCCTGAAGGTACTTGGCCATGTTCCAGATGGTATTGATGTTGTTATGAACGAAGAAAATCTGACCTCCGCGTTCGAGTTCTTTGCGAATGGCTTCTGTGATAATCATCGGATCAAATTCTGAGATATATGAATGAATTGGTCTCCTTAATTCAGGCGGCGTCTGGATGACACTGATGTCTCTCACCCCCATTAAAGACATATGCAGCGTTCGGGGAATCGGGGTCGCTGTCATGGACAACACATCCACCGTACACCGTAACTGTTTAAGCTTTTCCTTGTGTTTGACCCCGAACCGCTGCTCCTCGTCAACCACAATCAGTCCCAGGTCCTTGAATTCAATATCCTTCTGCAAAAGCCGGTGGGTGCCGATAACAATATCGGCCGTCCCTTTTTTCATGCGGCTTAAAATTTCGTGCTGTTTTTTCCGGGATCTAAATCGGCTCAGACATTCAATGTTGACCGGATACCGCGAGAATCGTTCGCTAAATGTCACATAGTGCTGTTCAGCCAGCACTGTTGTTGGTACCAGCAAGGCCACCTGCTTTCCCTCGTTTACCGCCTTAAAGGCGGCACGAAGCGCCACTTCAGTCTTACCATAGCCCACATCTCCGCATATCAAGCGATCCATGGGCGTGTGGTGCTCCATATCAGTTGTCACATCATCTATGGCTTGCAGCTGATCCGACGTTTCTTCATAGGGAAAGCCGGCCTCAAAATCCTTGTAATAGCTGTCCGGCGGGCTGTATGCATACCCCTTTTGAACCCGCCGTGAGGCATAAAGCTCAAGAAGCTCATTGGCAATCTTTTCCACAGACGCCTTGGCTTTTGCCCGGGACCGCTGCCAGGATTTTCCTCCCAGCTTGTCAATCGCCGGCTCAATGCCTTCAACCCCCATATATTTCTGAACCATATCCATCCGATCCACCGGAAGATAAAGTTTATCGCCGCCTTTGTAGCGAATCTGCAGAAAATCGCTGGTCATCCGTTCAACCGACAGTTTGACCAAACCCTTGTATTTTCCAATGCCGTGCTCTACATGAACCACCAGATCGTCAATGTTTAAGTCGCCAAAATCGAGAAGTTCCGTCTTTACCTCTGCCCTGCCCTTCCTTTTTCTGCGCCGGCCGATACGTTGGCCGAATATCTCGGCCTCGGTAACAATCGCGAGCGACACCTCAGGCCAGACAAAACCGGCGGACAACTGCCCGAGATGAATGTATGCCCGCCCGTTCGGCAAGTCTGAGATACCCGTTTCATATGAAATATCGATGGAGAGTCCATAGGACTTGAGTAATTCCTGGAGCCGCTTTGCCTGGGACTCCGTGCTGCAAACGAGGAGCGTCAAAAATCCCGCCGATCGATGCGCATCAATCCATTGAATCAGAGGCTGTAGAATATGGCCGTCTTTTTTGCCGCTGTTCAATTTGGCGGAGAGTTCAGAATTTTCTGCTGCATTAATCGAAACAAGACCGGTTTTTCCGTCCGCTTTTGAAGATACCGGCAGGGTGCGATAAGTTAGATTGATTCGCCGGACAAGTGTTTCTTCAACGTCTGACCATTTTTTATAAAGATGTTCCGGATCAACACATAAACGGTTCTCATCACGGGCCTGCAAATAGTTTCGGGCGGCGATGTCCTCAGCATGGGCGGCCTCTTTTTCAATCTCTCCGGGATTGGCTTGAAGCCAGATCGCATGCGAGGGGGCATAATCAAAAAAACTGTCAAGCTCAGCGTATATTAAAGGCAACAAGCTTTCCAAACCGTTAAAAACGCCTTCCTCTCGAACCCGCGCGATAAACCGATTGGCGTTTTCCTCTGAAATCCCCATATCCTCGGCATGTGCCCTGACCCGCCGGATCATATCGTCAAACCATTTTTTTTTGAGCACCGCTTCCCTGGCCGGCAGAATAATCGCCTCCTCAATGGAGGCTGTCTTGCGCTGCGTGCTCGGCGAAAAAAATCGCATGGAGTCAACTACATCGCCAAACAATTCAAGCCGAATGGGTTCAGCATACATCGGCGAAAAGATATCAACTATGCCTCCGCGTATGGAGTATTCGCCAGGCTCCTCAACCAATGCGGTTTGATAGTACCCGCCGGCGTGCAAATGGGAAATCAAATTTTCCCGATCTAACTCTTCCCCGGCCATAAGCAGTTCCGCATAATCGTTTATGATCGATTTTGGGATGAGCATCTGCAAAAGGGTTTCTGCAGGAAGCAGGATAATCATGGCATCTGCGGTATTTGAGGCCAGGCGATATAAAAGCCGGATGCGTTGGGCGGCGGTCTCATTATGGTAGGCCACCTGTTTGAACGGCAGGATATTATACGGCGGAAAAACAGATATTTCGCGAGCCTCGTCGCCAAGAAAAAACTGTATATCCGCAGCCATAACTTCACACATTTTTCGGGTTGGCAATACCATACAGATCGGCCCCATCATATGTCGGACGAGTTGGGCGGTAACATAGGCCCGCTCCGCCCCCGCGGCATTGATACACATCACCTGCCTGCCGACCTTGACATCTTCAATAAGTGAATTTAGGGTATTCGTGCTCATTTGCTCAAATATTTCTATGCGTTTTCCTGATCGTCTGATATTGTAAATTCGCTTGACGGTCTGTCAATAGCGTGTTAATTGGAGATCGATATTTCAGCCGACGTAGCTCAGTTGGTAGAGCAGCTGATTCGTAATCAGCAGGTCAGCGGTTCAAGTCCGCTCGTCGGCTCCAAGAAAAAAACATAAGGGTTTCGGTTTGTTATGCTGGAACCCTTATTTTTTACTTGAAGTTAAAAACAAGGCGGAGTTCAGCATTTTTATGCAATAAAAATATACAAAATTCCTCTTTCTAAAGCCTTCCACTTATCATCTATCCCGGGTGAATGCTATTGGAATACTTATCCTCCCCTTTCCTCATACATGCTAATCAATGAATTGCCAATGTCCCCGTTTCCAATGTCCCCGTTTAAAGTCGTTATTATTGATGGCTTTTTTCAAGACCGACGTTATTGATTTTTTTTACAACATGTAAACTTCACCAGCATTTTTAATGGACAAAAAAAAACAGCATACCAATTAGATTTATTTTCCCTTTATTTTCATCAAGTTAAACATCTAATCCGATTCGGGGCGCTTGGCATATCACTTGCTAAATTTTTAATCAGCCCGTCTTAAATGCTCTATTGCTCCGGGCGGCATCCATGCACGTAAATATGCCCATGCCAGAAAATTGTAAACACAATCTGTGAAAATAATTTTCCGGCCACGGGAAAATTGTTTAACTGAAATAAGGAGAGAAGACTATGACACATAGAATCTTTAACTTTATACTGGCGGCTATTTCCTGCATACTTATACTGGTAATGTCCAATGGGAAGGCACTTGCTCAGAACACCAATATTATCCATTACACTTGTTCGAATCAGATTTATCAGGCATTAGACAAACAAAAAATCAAAGCCTTTACCAAGGTTGAAGGCATTCGAGTATCAGTCTCCACCCTATCATCCAATGCCGCTGTTTCTCAATTGCTGTGTGGCCGCAGTGAACTCGCATCAACAACCAGGCATCTTTACCCGCGAGATATTGAACAAGGGTTAAGACAGATCCCCATATGCAAAGACCCTCTTGCTATAATCGTCCGAAAGGGTTGTGGTGTGAATAACCTTACCGAGAAACAGGTTCAGGACATTTTCAGCGGCATTATAATCAACTGGAAAGAACTGGGCGGCAAAGACCTTAAAATAACTGTTATCATTCCAGGTAAGGAAACAGCCGCCAATAAAAATTTTCGCAGGTATTTTATGAAACATAAAGATATAAAATATGACATAATGACTTGGGATTCCACCATGGCTGTAACCACAGTCGAAAATTTTCCCTGCGGCACGATTTCCTTCATAGGCCAGGGATCTGTCGCCAAGGATCCGAATATCAGAACTATAAAAATAGACGGTAAATTGCCCGAAGATCCTGATTATCCATATTATCAAATTTTTTATTATGTAATCCGGGGCAAGGCGCCCAATGAAGCGGTAAAAAAATTTATAGCGCACACATTTTCCGAAGCCGGCCGAAAGCTTATTCAGGAAAATGGTATGATCCCAAGGCCCTGCTCAGAAAACTAAGTTGTTAGGAAGCCATCAATCAATAAATCCCTGCGACCCTGCAAGGGATTAGAAAGTGACGGTTACCACTGCCGCCCGCAAACAAAACCACCACTGTCTGAATTTGACAAAAGCGCCGGGGAAAGAAATATTAAATTATCCTGCAAAACTGAAACGAATTAAGAATGAACTTGAAAACGGCG
>JAGYOX010000115.1 GCA_018399235.1 Desulfobacterales bacterium
TACGCTGGGAGAGCAGATCGCCAGACTGATAAATCTTTATCTGCCCGGTCGGGTGGCCAGGATCAGGAAAGAGACCGGGTGCAGCCGAAAAAAGGCTGTGAAGGCCGTCGCAGAGGAGAAACTGAAAGAGGTGGGGCTGACGGATATTGAGCGGCTGCTCAAACTGTATGCCGGGGAAGTCAGCGGTGGTATGGCGCAGCGGTACCGCATTGCCTTGGCCCTGCTCTCTTATCCGGAAATCTTGATTGCAGACGAGGCGACCTCGGCACTGGATGTGACCGTACAGGCCCATATCCTGCAGCTCATGAAAAACCTGTGCAAAAACAAGGGGACGGCGATTCTGTTTATCACGCACGATCTGGGCATTGCCGCCCAGATATGCGACAGGGTGGCGGTGATGTATGCCGGCCGGATCGTTGAAATCGCGGAAACAAAAGAGATCTTCCGCAATCCGCTGCATCCTTATACTAGCGGGCTTTTAAAGGCCGTACCAAAACCCGGGAAAGATGAGCCCCTGTCGTTTGTACCGGGTATCATACCGGATTTTGTCAACGCGCCCCAGGGGTGCCGCTTTTATGACAGGTGTGACCGGGCCATGGAGATCTGCCGGGAACGGAAACCCGAGTCCCTGAATATCGGCGACCGGCATGTGGTATCCTGTTTTCTATACGGGTCAGGAGCGCAAAAAAGGTGAAAACAAAGACACGAAAAAAGAGGGCGCATGAACGAACCGCTTGTTGAACTGGAGCGGGTGACCATACGATTCCCCGATGAAAGACCGGTTTTCCGGAAACCCGCATCCTGGATCCGGGCGGTCAGTGATGTCAGCCTGGCGATCATGAAAGGCGAATGTCTCGGGCTGGTGGGGGAGTCGGGATGCGGCAAAAGTACCATGGGACGGGCCATACTGAAACTGGCCCCCCTGTACGCGGGGAATATCCGGTTTATGGGAGAAGAGATCGGGCGACTGGGGGAAAAAGCCTTTAACCGGTACAGACCCAGAATGCAGATGGTTTTCCAGGATCCCAGGGTTTCCCTGAATCCGAAGATGACCGTATTCAGGATATTGAGCGAGGCCCTTCATCTGAATGCAGCAGTGGAGAAAACCGCGTATCTTGAACAGGCGGTCAAGCTGCTCGACCTCGTGGATTTGAGACCGGAACACATCTACCGGTATCCCCATGAATTTTCAGGGGGGCAGCAGCAGCGGATATGCATTGCAAGGGCGCTGGCGACCGATCCCCTGTTTGTTGTCTTTGACGAGGCCACCAGCGCCCTGGACGTTTCGGTTCAGGCGCAGGTCATCAACCTCATGAAAGCGCTCCAGGAAAAATTCGGCCTCACCTACCTTTTTATTAGCCACGATTTAAGTATCATGGCGCATGTCTGCACCCGGGTGGCGGTGATGTATGCCGGCCGGGTGGTCGAAGTCCGGGAGGCAGCCGCCCTGTTTGAATCTCCGCGGCATCCTTATACCAAAGCGTTGAAAAATGCGGTGCCGGTGGCGGACCCCGAGTCCGTGAAACAGCTGGGAATACTGAAAGGGGAGGTTCCCAGCCTGTCCGATCCGCCGCCGGGATGCCCTTTTCACCCCAGATGTGCCTATGCGGAAGATATCTGCAAAAAAGAAGTCCCCGGTATCAGTCCCCTGGGAGAAAAGAGCTGGGTGCGGTGTCACCTTCATGAACAACTGTGGAATCTGGGAAAACTAAGGAACAGAAAGGAATTGTCATGAGCCGTTTGTTGGGAGTGGCCGCCTGCCAGTTGCAGGTCATGCCGGGAAAAGTCGAAAAAAATCTGGAGAATATGACCAAGCAGATCGAGTGGGTCAAGTATTACAGCCCGTGGGTGAAAATGGTGGTGACGCCGGAACTTTCCATTCAGGGGACGTCCAGTCTCGAAAAATACGCCTGGACCATCCCCGGGCCGATCACGGACAGGTGTGCAAATATCGCGAAAACGCACGGTATCTATTTCATCCCGGGCTCCGTGTATGAAAAAAAGGGCGCGAATATTTACAACGCAAGCCCCGTGTTTGACGACAGGGGGGAGCTCATCACGGTGTACCGCAAAATGTACCCGTGGCGGCCCCATGAGAAAGCGGCCTCCGGGGACAGAACCGTCGTATTTGATATGCCTGGCGTTGGAAAAATCGGGATATGCATCTGTTATGACTTGTGGTTTCCCGAACTGATCCGGGACCTCGTGGTCAAGGGAGCGGAAATTGTTGTGATTCCCACTGCCAGCGGAACCCAGGAACGCGCCCAGGAAACCGTTCTGGCCAGGGCCGCCGCCATACAGAACCAGTGTTTCATCGTCAGTGTCAATGGTGTCGGGATGAACGGCAGCACTGCCGGCGGAAAAGGCCACAGCCTGATCGTGGACCCGGAAGGAAATATCGTCCAGAAAGCGGGACAGCTTCAGGAAAACCTGATTGCCATGCTGGACATGGATGCGGTCCGGCACTCCAGGCAGTTCGGCATTGGCGGCGTGACCAGACCCCTGGCCTCGTTTTTCCATGAAAAACACCGCTTTGCCTCCCAGACGCAGCCCTTTGACAAAAGCCCGGCCGGTACGGAAAATCCGTTTGATGAAAAAACAGTGCCGGAGTAAAACCGACCGCAAACGGTTTACACACCCGCCGGCATCCGGCATACGCTTCTGAACGGTCAGTTGCGCCCGCTGGCTGTCGCTTCCTTCAGCAGTTGCATACGAAATGATATCATTTTCAACCTTCTAAAAATATTTCTCTTATTTGGCAGTGGATTTGGGGCACGGTGAATGTATTCTATTCCAGAAGCAGGTGTCAGGGAACTTCCTCTGCCTCATTCAGGCAGCCCTTGCAGGTCTGCCGCCTCATGTATGCTGGCGCATCTCTTTGGGCCTCGCAGCTTCTCCTGAGCTGCTCCGAAGTGACCGACATCTTAAAATCATGCATGATTTTAAAAAAAGATGCCGGCCAAACCCGGCATAGAAAGCACCCCGTCACCTGCCTGTCCAGAGTTGACCCGTAGAATAAATTTACCCTGGGATTTGGGGCCGATTGCTTGACATGCCGCCGGGCCGGTTATAGAATAAAATAAACCATGATTAAAAATCGCAATGCCTGAAAACAGGCGGAAGAAAACACTGACTGCTGTCTCAAATCGGGTTTGAAAGAAATCCCAGTGGGTAAAAAACGTATCGATTATCATTTCTTGACTATTTCGGCACAGGTGAAAGATAAAAATCGTATGCAGAAAATCCCCGTGAAAAACGACAATCTTCAGTCACTCAGCCTGACCATCCAGGAAAACAGGTTTCCTGTTTAGCGGCAGCCGTTAACTTGAAAGCGTTTGCCGGAGACAGGAACCGGCCGGACGCGCAACGGCCTCGGGTGAACTGGGGAGGTAGATGATGCGCATTCTGAGAGCGGAAGACGTAACGACCGATGCCAAGCTTGTCGAGTTTGAAATCAAAAGAGAGCTGGGGGACTGTACCTTTTTTGCGGGTGGAGACAGAGACGGACTTTCTGGACGCCCTGGCGGACGTCCGGCCGGATATCATCGTGTCCGACTACAGCATGCCTGCCTTTAACGGCATGACCGCTTTGAAGCTCGCCGTGGCGCATGCACCGGATGTGCCTTTTATTATGGTCACCGGCTCCATGAACAAGGAAACCGCTGTTGAATGCATGAAAGCGGGCGCCTGGGATTATGTGATCAAGGGGCATATCCGGCGGCTTCGACCGGCAGTGGTCAATGCCCTGCAAAGGCGGGCGCTGATTCTCAGCTGGCGGCGGGACCGGGAAAAGATTGCGTATCTCAACGGGGTGCTGCGGACAATCGGCAACGTCAACAAGCTCATTATAAAGGAAAAGCGCCCCGGGAAGCTGATCCGGGCCGCGTGCGATGCGCTTGCAGAGACCCCGAGGAACCTTGGCGCCTGGATTGTCCTGCTGGATGAAATGGGCATGGTCGTGGCCGCTGCCGAGACCGGGACCGGTAAAACATTTTCCGGTATCAGGGAAAAAGTAAGACAGGGGAAAAACTGCCCTGCACCCAAAATGCACTGGCCAAATCTGGTGTGAAATCCGTCAAGGACACCGCCTCTTTGTGTTCGGGGTGTGGGCTCAAACATGCCTGTCCGGGCGGGTCATTACAAATCCTCTTAGTCACGGCTCCCGGGTTTTCGGCGTGTTAACGGTTTCCGTGGATCCGCATATCGCGGATTAAAAAAGGAGATTCCGCTCTTCCAGGAAATGACTGGCGATCTGGTGGTCGCCCTTCACAACATGGACCTGGAAAAAGAGCGGGATTTTATGCGACAGCAGCTGCAAGAATCCGCACGCCAGATGCGGACCCTGCTGGCCAACCTGCCCGGTATGGCCTACCGCTGTTGAAATGTGCCGGAATGGACCATGACGTTTGTCAGCGAGGAGTGCCGGGAACTGACCGGATACAAGCCGGAAGTGATAATAGAAAAGACGAAGGTCTTTAATGCCCTGGGGTGGCCCCGCCAAAAAGCGACGGGATGCAGTCACTCGCTACCATGGCCTCACATGTGCCGAACAGGGGTGAATCCCGCTGAAAGCGGGAGCCAGATATGGAGCCTATCCGCCTGGCGGAGCTATTATAGTAATGTTTCACGAGGCAAGCGGCTAAAAAAAATCAGGATGGGTTGATACCTCGTATTCTTGAAGGGGAAGAAGACTCAAAAGCCCGCCCTGGTGCGACGCATATTCCTATTAACGCTTAGACTATGCACTATCTCAGGCCTGATTTTTGAAGTATACATCACTGGTGATCGGTCTGGGCCAGGGACTACAGAAAGAACTGGGCCAGGTTGATTCAAAAGATCTATGAGGTTAATCCCCTGACATACCCTAAATGCCAGGGTCAGATGCGAATCATTAGTTTTATAGAAGACCAAGAAATTAGAAAAAAAATTCTGAAACACCTGGGGCTCCGGCTAGCCAAAAAGATACCCTCGCCCAGGGCCAATGCTCCTCCGCATATAACTGAAACTCACCTTGATTATGCTCCACCGGGGCGTAGGCCCCTACGCGCCAAAGGCAGACTCCCGGCTCCCTCCTACGATTATCTTTATGAGGATGAGCAGTATCCAGAGGAGTTTTCTGCATAGTTTTTAAAATACTGGCTGGGCTGACATGGATAAGTTTACCCTCACCCCGCCAACGTGCTCCTTGTGGGGCAATACATCCTTAAAAACCTGTCTTCTATCCGCCCGCTTCGATACGCTGCCATCCAGCGAAAGTCAAAAAGGATACTCAACCACAATATCATGCAGGCATTTTGTTCTTGACACAGAATGATGCCTTTTCTATACTCCGCCCCACAAAAAGGGAGGTCTTATCAATTGCTTTAACTCTTCCCGCAAGGCAGACCCAAAAAGGGACATTCTGGTAATATGATTCTTTCGGCAAAATGTTTCCAGTTCCGCTCTGGGAATATAGTCCGTTAATTTAAACATCGTTCTCCTCTCTTTGGAGTGAAATCACCCCCAGGCTTTCAATACCGATGTGTGCTTGGCTTTACCAGCCCACTGCTCGACATCTTTGTTTGCTTTTCTTTTTTTGGACATATGTACCTCTTGTCTATAAGCCGCTAACGCTTAGGATCTAACAATCATACGATTTTTTTCCGTTTAACGCCCCCGTCGTATATTATTTTCAACCCGTATCAGAAAAAACCGGTGTTGCCAACTGTTTTTATTGTATATTCCGGGAATTTCCAAGCGGCCAATATGCATTTTTGAGTGACAAACACAATTCAGGATAACGGTGGTAGCACCAACGCGAAAAAGTCATAAAATTGCCGGTTTGAAAACCACCCATAAAAAATGATGGGGGATACATTTTTTGCTTGACACGCTTAATATATTAGTACACTAATATACTAATATATCGTTAGCGGGTCAATTTTACAGGGGAGCGTGTATGAAAATATCTTTACAGTCCAACTTCTATCTTCTCCGGACCCAGGTTTACGAACACCTGCGTGAAGAACTGAAAAAGAACAAGTTGAGACCGGGTATGCTGCTCACCATCAGCCAGTTGTCCACGCAGATGGGAATCAACCGGACACCTTTGCGTGAAGCCCTTCTGCAGCTCCAGGCAGAAGGATTTGTCACGTTGCTGCCCCAGCGGGGAATCCGGATCAATGAGCTGTCCCGGGAAAACCTTGAAAACATTTATGAAATCATGGGGGCACTGGACTCCAAGGCCATGCTGTCCGTGTTCGATCGGGTTACCCCCGCCCATGTCGCCAGGATGAAGCAGATCAATGAACAGATGTACCAGACGGTGGCCGAGCCTGAAGAGAACCGGTATTTCGACCTCAACACCGATTTTCACAACGTCTACCTGGACCTGTCGGAAAACACCATGTTGCTCAATCAACTGAATATCCTCCGCCAGCGCCTTTTTAAGTTCGGTTCCAGGGGGGAGTGGATTGAAAAAGTAAGGCCGCTCAACTACACCGAGCACCTGAAACTCATCGAGCTGATCGAACGGAAAGATGCCAGAGCGGCAGCCGATTTTATAAGGGATGTTCACTGCACCATTAACTGGGAGTAACCCCCTGTTTTTATCTGTGAACAAAGAACCCGTAACACAACAAGATGGACGGGTATGGACCTTTAACCACAAGGAGGTAAAAATGAATCACCGGTTTATAAAAACAGTTTTGTCGGCTTTCCTGCTGCTGATGCTGACGACAGGTGTCCAGGCGGCGGAAAAGAACATGGTGTTTGCTTCACCATACGGTATTACCACCCTTGATCCCAGTGTCTCCTATTCAACCGAGGTCGGCTATATGCACAATCTGTATGAAACACTGATCCGGGTAAACCCGCCGGGAAGTGAGGAACCCTTCCGGTTCGTCCTGGCCAAGGATTTTACGCCTTCAGAGGACAGCCTTACCTATACCTTCACCCTCAGAAAGGGGGTCAAGTTCCACGACGGAACCGATTTCACGGCAGAGACGGTAAAGTTTTCCATTGAAAGAACCATGAGAATCGGCAAGGGCGCGTCCTTTATCTGGGCGGATTTGAAGGAGATCAACATCATTGACGACTATACGGTACAGTTCGTTCTGAACAAGCCGGTGCCGCTGCCGCAAATTGCCGCATCCGCCAACGGGTCCTACATCATGAGCCCCGCGGTCGGCGACAAGGAGGCTGAATGGTTCAACAAGGGAAATGACGCCGGATCCGGTCCCTATACGCTGAAAAACTACAGGGACGGCGAATCCTGGATGCTGGCAAAATTCAATGAGTACTGGGGCGGCTGGGAAGGAAACCATGTTGAAAACGTCCTGGTCAAGTTTACCAAGGAACCGCTGACGCAGCTCCAGATGCTCCAGGCCGAACAGGCCATGCTGGTCGGCAGAATCCCCCTGGACAGCTATCCCGCGGTGAAAGACGGCAAAAAGACCAAGGTGCTTTATGGTCCGAGCTATCAAAACTATATGGCGTTTTTCAATACCACCCGAAAACCCCTGGACAACGTCAAGGTGAGAAAAGCGCTGGCGCACGCCATGCCGTACGAGGATATTATAGAGATCGGGTTTAACGGGAACGCCACTCAGGCAAGGGGTCCGGTTCCCAAGGGACAATTCGGCCACTCCCCGGACGTAATCCAGTACCGGCACGATATTGAAAAGGCGAAGAAACTTTTGGCCGAAGCCGGATACCCCGGCGGCGGGTTTGAACTCACATTGACATATGCGGCTGAAAACCAGCAGGAAAAACGATTTGCCCCCCTGATCCAGAGCGAGTTCAAAAAAATCGGAGTGGATGTAAAAATCAAGGCACTGGCATGGAGTACCCAGTGGTCCATGGCAAAAGAGGACCCGGAAAGCGCCCAGGATATATTTCTCCTGCTCTGGTGGCCGACCTACAGCGACCCTTACGAGACCCTCTACTCCCTGCTCCATGACGAAGGGGACAAACCGGTGTGGAACCTGGCCTACTACAGCAATCCATCTTATGACAAACTCATCCGCAATGCGTATGAGACCACCGGCACTGACCCTGAGAAAGCGCGGAAACTCTATGTCCAAGCCCAGAACATGATCCAGAAGGATGTGCCGGTTGCCTGGCTAGTGGATATCGTGGCCAACTGGCCCATGAACAGGAGACTGCAGGGATTTGTCATGAACCCGGCCTATCCCAATGTCCCGTTTTTTTATGACATGTACATTGAATAGGTGACATGTAAACCCTATGGGCTTTTTTCTTTTCAAACGGTTTGTCAGCCTGATTGGCCTGCTCATTGTCCTGAGCACCCTGGTGTTTTTCTTTACCCGGTCCCTGCCGGGGGACGTGGCAGCCCTCTATATCGGCGGAAACGCCAAGCCGGAACAGATCGAGCGGGCCCGAAAGGAACTCGGCATGGATAAACCGCTGATCGTGCAGTACAAAATCTACATGGAAAAACTGGTACAGGGCGATATGGGGATCTCCCTGCGGACCCACCGCCCTGTTTCCCGGGATTTGATGGAAAAAATTCCCATGTCCTTTGAACTCGTTTTCTGGGCATTGCTGATCGCCGTTTCCGGCGGGATTTTTTTCGGGGTGACCGCTGCCTGTTTTCACGGTTCCTGGATAGACGAAACCATCAAATGGTTCTCTTCGGCGGCGGTCTCCACCCCCATCTTTTTTCTGGCGCTCCTGCTGCAGCTGATTTTTTTCAACTGGCTGGGATGGTTTCCGCTCCAAGGGCGGATGGATTCTTTCCTGGAATTCACCAATCCCATCAAGAACATTACCGGCATCAGCATGGTGGATACGCTTATATCGGGGAATTTTCCCGCGTTTCTCAATGTCGGGTGGCACATAGTGCTGCCGGTGGTATCACTCTTAATCGGGCCCCTTGGGATTATTGCCCGGATGATCCGCTCCTCCCTGCTGGATGTTATGTCCCAGGATTACATCCTGGCGGCCCGGGCGTCGGGCATCAGTGAGGGGGTTCTCTTTTTCTATTATGGCTTGAGAAATGCCCTTTCACCGGTGCTGACTGTTATCGGCCTGCTGGTGGCCCTTGTCCTGCTGGCCACCTTTTACGTGGAGATGATTTTTAACTGGCCCGGGGTGGGGTATTACTCCCTGGCCGCAATTATGAGTCTGGATTATACAGCGCTGATGGGGGTCACCCTCATGGTCGGCGCCGTGTACATGATCGCAAATACAATTACGGACGTCGTCAGACGCCTTGTGGACCCGCGGATTAAATAATGAAAGCCCGAGCTGATTCATACGACATGATGGCCAGAAAGGTGAGCCGGGATCACAGAAAGGTGAGGTGGTTCCAGCTACGGCGCCTGTTGAAACGCAAAATCACCTTTCTGTCCCTGGTGATAATGGTGGTGACCCTTACCGTGGCGCTGATGGCGCCCTGGACGGCGCCGTTCCCGGAACAGGGCCGTGGCGCGGTCAACCTGGAACACCGGCTGATGCCGCCTTCTTCAACCTATTTGCTCGGAACGGACGTGTACGGCAGGGATATGCTCAGCCGGGTGATATACGGGGCGCGCATTTCGGTTTTCGGGGGCGCCGCCATCGTTTTTCTGGCCGCCCTGATCGGCGTTCCCTTGGGCCTATGGGCCGGCTACAACGAAGGGGTGTCTGAGATCGTGATCTCGCGCACCGTGGACCTGGTGCTGTCGTTTCCGGCGATTCTCGTGGCCATGATCATTTCGATCCTTTTCGGCGCCGGCTGGTTCATGGCGATTGCGGCGCTGCTGATCGGGTGGTGGCCGTGGTATACCCGGCTGGTGCTGGGCGAAGTCCTCTCGGCAAAGGGGATGCTTTATGTGGAAGCGGCCCGGATGCTCGGGTACGGGAAGCTGTATATTATTTTCCACCATATCCTGCCGAACATCATGACACCGGTCATCGTCATGATGCTCCTGGACCTGGGGCCGGCCATCATCGCCATTGGACTTCTGAGCTTTGTCGGTCTCGGTACCCAGCCCCCCAATGCCGACTGGGGGCTGATGGTGTGGGAAGGGGCTCCGAACATCCTTTCGGAATGGTGGATAGCCATTGTACCGGGATTTGCCATGTTTATCGTTGTGATTGCATTCAATATATTCGGCGATGCCCTCAAGGAGGTACTGGATGTACAGCAGTAACCCTGCTCGGCACACCCCGGCTTCGGGAGCGGTGCTGCAGGTCGCGGACCTGACGGTGGCCTTCAATACCCCGCACGGGCGGGCCGGAATACTGGAAGGGGTCTCCTTTGACCTGTTTCCAAGGGAGATCCTTGCGCTTGTCGGTGAAACCGGTTCCGGCAAAAGCGTGACGGCAAAGTCGATACTGAACCTGATCCCCGCGCATTTAAGGGAGGCAGGCGGCCGGGTGCTATTTCAGAACAAAGAGCTGCTGTCGCTTCCTGAAAAGCGTCTCCGGGCCATCCGGGGCCGCCATATTTCCATGGTGTTCCAGAACCCCCAGTCCAGTATCAATCCGGTTTT
>JAGYOX010000116.1 GCA_018399235.1 Desulfobacterales bacterium
GAAATCGACTTTTTACGAGATTGTCAAATCTCAAATCTCAAAAAACAAACAATACCCAAATTCCAATGACCAAAATCCAAAACAACGGGGCATTTGACAAAAGAGGGGTTGTTTTAAAAATTGGGATTTGATTTTTGGAATTTGTTTGTCATTTGAATATTGTTATTTGGAATTTAACCATGAACCTTAAACCTTAAACCTTAAACCGTTAAGTTACTTAGAAGTACCCCCCTTCCTCACTTCCCAATACAAAACTGCCCGAAAATTCGGTCAAGAATATCCGGCCGAACGGTTTCACCGGTAATTTCCTGTATAGATGTTATAGCATCGTTTAAATCAATGGCAACAAGCTCTATAGGTTGATTCTTTAACAATGCATCTTTAGCCGCCTCTATGGATACGAGGCTTTTCTCTATTGCCTGCTTTTGTCTTAAGTTGGGAATAATATCCTTACCAATAAAATGATCACTGCTAACCAAATAAGATGCCAGCAAAGACCTCAACCCGTCAATACCGAGGTTATATTTAGCGGAAATGCGAACCACCGGCAGATTCCGCCATTTATCCGGCAGAGAAAAACGTTCCGTCAGATCTATTTTATTCAAGACCAGTAGGATGGTCTTGTTTTGAAACCGCTCCATGAACCTGAAATGTTCGGTTTCCAATGACTGACTGACATCCAAAACAAAAAGGATCAGGTCAGCCGCCTCAATGTTTGCAAAAGCCTTATCAATGCCTTGCTGCTCAATCGGATCAGGATGCTCCCGGATGCCTGCCGTATCAGTGATAATAACAGGGACCCCACTGATCACGAAACCGTCCTCTACCAAATCGCGAGTGGTGCCGGGATACTCTGTAACAATGGCTCGATCTTTGTTGAGCAGTTGATTCAGCAGGCTTGATTTTCCCACATTCGGGCTACCGGCGATTGCAACGCGCAATCCTTCTCTTAGCCAGTTGCGGTCATCATGGTCCCGGACCAGTTTCCGCATAGGCGCCGCGACAGAATCTTCCAGCCTTTGGGCCATATGGGCCGGAACGGTCGCCGTCTGAACATCCGCGGGAAAATCTATATTCGCTTCAAGTTCAGCCAAGATATCCACAAGCTCACTGCTAATGGTTTGAATCTTGTCCTTTAATCCGCCCTCCAGTTGCTGCACGGCCAGATCGATCCCCGAAGCTGAACGAGCATTTATAAGGTCAATGACTGCTTCGGCTTGGCTCAAATCGATTCGGCCATTCAAAAATGCCCGGCGGGTAAATTCTCCGGGTTCCGCCAGGCTAACCCCTTGCTTCAACAGTAGACTGAGAATGGACTTCAAGACCAGAGGCCCGGCATGGGCCTGAATCTCAACAACATCCTCACCTGTATAGGAGGATGGGGCGCGCATAACCAAAAACATTACTTCATCAATTCGGCGATTTTCTGCGGGATCAACAATATAGCCGTAGTATAAACGCCGGGATTCCGGCATCCAATCCCTACCAGAACAATCCGTTGATGAACGCGCACTTTTTTTCTGGAACAGCGCCATACCGCTTTTGACAGCATCCGGGCCAGAAATCTTAACAATACCGATCCCCCCATATCCGGCTGGTGTTGCGATTGCGGCAATTGTTGTATGCTCCATTGGATCAACACAAAAGCGATCACAGTCGGCCAATAGTTACTGGGCCTGCCGTGTTCTACCCCCGGCTTTCGAAGGATTTTTTCGACGCCTGGGCATTATCATCAGTTTGCGGTAATAGCCTTCACCAACACTTTGCGTCCGAACAGCCTTGTTATTTTTAAGGGCCAAATGCACTATCCGGCGATCGTGCGCGTTCATCCGGTTCATTGTCGACGGCTTTCCGGTACGACGAGCCCTATCGGCCAACCGGTTGGCTATTTCTTTCAATTCATTGCGCCGGGTTTCCAAATAGCCCTCGACATCAACAACAATTCGATAGCCTTTGCCGCATTGCTTGTTTACCGTCTTGTCAACGAGATACTGCATGGCCTCAAGTGTCTGCCCTTTGCGACCTATTAAAATGGCGGCTTCCCCGCCACTGATAAAAATTCGGTGCTGATCATTATCATGGAGGACCAACATTTCAGCTTCGGAAGATAAAAGGTTTAGAATTTGACGCAGTAAAGTTTCAGCGGTTGAAATCGCCTCTTCAGTATCGGCCGGTGTTGGCTGGGCGGCCGGTGTTGGCTGGGCGGTCGCCTCTGTTGTTTCAGTTAATTCCCCGAAGGTTTCGTCAAGCAAGGCGTTTATCGTAGATCGGTTGTCACCCTCATTGTCTGATTCCGGCCCAGCTTCAGCCGCCGGAGGTTCGGCGACGCCATCGCCTGACGCCACAACTTCTGCTTCAGGCGGGGTTACCCGGATGAGCGCCTTTTTGGTTCGAACCAGACCAAAAATTCCGGTTGAGCCATAGGAAATAATATCGTAGACCAGTTTTTCTTTTGAAACATTGAGTTCCTGGCATGCCCTCTCAACCGCTTGCTCGACGCTTTTGCCCTCAAAATCCAGAAAATCATTCATGGAAAAGCCTCCATCTACATGGTTTTTTTCGTAATATAGTATTGTTGGGCGATTGAAATAACATTATTGACCAGCCAATAAAGTACCAAGCCTGAGGGAAAATTAATAAAAATAACGGTAAAAACCAAAGGCATCATCATCATAAATTTGGCCTGAGAGGGGTCGCCCGGCGGAGGGGAGAGTTTTTGCTGTAAAAACATGGTCCCCCCCATAATAATTGTTAACACAGGTATGCCGTATGGCGGAAGCATCAATGGAATGGAAACATCAAAACGGAACAACCGGTCCGGCGCCGAGAGATCATTGATCCAGAAGAGAAATGGCGCATGGCGTAACTCGATGGCTTCATACAGCATTCGATAGAAGGCGATAAATACCGGAATCTGAACAAGCATAGGCAGGCAACCGCTCATGGGGTTGACCTTGTAAGTCTTATACAATCGCATAATCTCTTCGTTCATCTTTTTTTTGTCATCTTTGTATTTTTTCCGGATCTCGGCCATCAAGGGTTGCAGTTTTTTCATCTCCGCCATGGATTTGTAGCTTTTGGTGCCCAAAGGCCAGAAAATGATCTTAAATAAAATGGTCAACAGAATAATCGCCACACCATAGTTTGCAATAAAATGATCATGAATAAAATTCATCAGCCACAGGCAGGGCTTGGCAATTATATCAAAAAATCCGAAATTTAAAGCTTTCTGCAAGCTATTATCATATTGCCGCAGGATAGACATTCTTTTCGGGCCAAGGTATAATGAAAAAGAATAGACATCCTGCATATCGGATGAAATTTTTCTAACCGGCTGAACGTAATCCACCGTCACCATTCCGGTGCCAGGTTCGTGAGCAAGTTTAAATTGGGATCCATCATTGGCTTTCGGAATAACTAAGGTCATAAAATAGCGATCGCACAACCCCGCCCACGCAACCCGGCCCGAATATTCGGGTTTCTCTCCAATGTCATCAATATCGATCTCTTCTAATTCCCCGTTGATAAAAGCAAAAGGGCCTTCAAAGGCAAAGCGGGATCGTTCTTCGGGGATGGGATTAAGCATGCTCAGGATCAGATTGTCGTCAATCGGCTGTCCGGAGCGATTTTTGACCACCACGTCCAGCTTGACCAGGTAGCTGTCAGGAACAAAGGTATACTGTTTTTCGATAGTAATCCCTATCGGTGATTCCCAGAAAAAAGAGATCGAACGCTCGGAATTGTCAATTCTTAATGTATCCCCGTCATATCCGGTAGTAAAATGTGCTTTGCCCCATTTCTCAGGATCAGCACCCGATAAACGAACCAGAGCGGTACCCTGTTTATTATCTTCGGGAATCAACTGCTGCCGCGGGGATTCTGGCTCGACCGCCTGCCTGTAATTGTGAAGGAGGAAACTGGTTAAGGCCGCGCCTTTCTCAGAAACTTTAGCTGTATAGAGATCTGATTGAACGGTTACCGACTTAAAGGCTCGGTCCGGACGCTCCTCCAGATCAATCTCACTGACTGTAGTAGCTGGTGATGCCTGCTTTTCCGATGCCTGCTCATCAACTGTTTTCTGTGTTTCAGCCGGTTTATCAGGAACCCGGCGCGGTATATCCTGATGGCTGACAAAAAAGATTTCCCACAGAAAAAAAACAAAAATTGAAAGCACGATTGCCAAAAACAAACGCCATTGTTCCATAAATTAACTGCTCCTGCCCCTATAGAATTGTCTGCCCGCCCATGCCGCGCAACATGAATCCAAAAATCCAGTTTTAAATCAAAAAATTAAGGGTCTGGACGAAGGAAAATGCCGATCAGCGCATTTACCCGCATATATGCGTTAACTGCGCTTCTTTTGAGGGTTCATCGGGATAATCCGGAAAGAAGATGCGCCGACTTGTTCATGGGACGGGATCCACCCCGCCGGGGTGAAACGGATGACATTTAAGAATCCGCTTGAGGGCCAGTATAGAACCTTTAATGGCTCCGTAGCGTTTTACTGCCTCATACGCGTATTCCGAACAGGAAGGATAAAAACGGCAAGCCCCTCCCATTACGGGTGACAACGTGTATTGGTAGATTCTTATAAAAAATAGTATTAAATATTTAATTGTTATCCTGCCTTTAACCTGTAAAATAACCGGCTTAATGATTTTTCCGCTTCTGATGTCGTCAATCTGGCTGATGCCGGTTTGGCGATAATGTTGATGTCCCAGTTGGCTTCTATCGCACATCGATTTTTCCGAAAAAATTCACGAATCAATCGCTTTAAACGATTCCGGGTAACCGCTTTACCGACGCGTTTGGATACTGTTAACCCCAGCCTGGGCCGATTCTTCTGATTTGCCCGATAGATAACAATAAAATTGGAATCTTGAATTTTTTGGCCGGATTGTGAAACCGCCAAAAATTCACTGCGTTTGAGTAATCTGTCCGAATGGCTGAAGCTGAACCCCCCAATTCTATCAGATCCCCCCATCGTCTTCCGTAAAGCTCTTAACAAACCCCGTTAAATTCCTAAAAACGAAGATCCTCTCAAGTCCGTAAACAAAATGGTCTAAGCGCTTAATCGTTTCCTTCCCTTGGCCCGACGTCGGTTAAGAACCCGTCGTCCCTGTTTTGTGGACATTCTTTTTAAAAATCCATGTCTTCTTGACCGTCGTAATCTGCTGGGTTGATATGTCCGTTTCATGTTTTCATGTTTCCTTTGTCAGATATATTTTTTGCGCTTTTATAAAAAAATAAATTTTAAAAAAAGATCACACTTTAATTTATTTTGTCAAGTTTTAAATTTTCTTAAATCTTCATAATTCGACCCCTTATAATTTTCAATAATATTATACTCCTCAAGATGGAATGTGTCTATGGGATAAATAATGACCTGCCGCTCCAGTTTCTTTTCAAGAAGATTTATAATTTCATTGGCCTCGCCCAGCAGCAAATCCGCAATCTCCGGATGCACCCGCAGACTGATCCGGTCCCCGACGATATCCTGGGACAGCCGAAGCGCCTCACGATAAATGTTGTTGCATATGCTCTGCCTGGAAAGCAGCACCCCCTCACCATCACAGTAAAAGCAGGGCTCGCACATCATCCGGTTTAATGACTGAACGATCCGTTTTCGAGTCATTTGGATTAATCCCATATCGGACATGGGCAAAACGTTGGTTTTGGCTTTATCCTTTTTAAGAGCGTCTTTTAATGCATTAAAGACTTTTTCCTGATTGGACTTATGCTCCATATCGATAAAATCAATTATTATAATCCCGCCAAGGTTCCGCAGACGGATTTGATAGGCAATCTCCTTAACTGCTTCGAGATTGGTTTTGAGAACAGTTTCCTCAAAATTATGTTTGCCTACATAACGGCCGGTATTAACATCTATGGCAACGAGTGCCTCGGTCATTTCGATAATAATGTAGCCTCCGCATTTCAGCCACACTTTTTTCTTCAATGCCCGTGCAATATCACCTTCAAGGTTGTAGGCGTCAAAGATTGGCTCCTGACCGGCATAAAGTGACACCGCCCCTTTAAGCCGGGGCATAAATTTCTCGATAAAAGAGAAGACAGAATTGTAAACACTCGGCGAATCAATGGTTACCCGGTCGGCATCATGGGTCAAGAGATCACGAACGCTTCTCAATGTCACTGTCAGCTCTTCATGTAAGAGGGCGGGCGAAGACATTGTCTGATATTTTTGTTGAATGTCAGCCCAGAGGTTCACCAAAAACTCCATCTCCTGAACCATTTTTTCCTCTGAAATACCCTCGCCGGCGGTTCTCACAATATAGCCGAAACTCCCCCTCCGCAGGGATTGAACCATGCCCTTGAGTCGACTTCTTTCGGTTTCGTCAGTGATTCGTCTTGAAATGCCGATATGATCGACAGTGGGCATCAGCACCAAAAAACGGCCCGGAAGCGAAATGAATGTGGTCAACCGTGCCCCTTTGCTGCCAATCGGAGAACGGGCAATCTGGACCAAAATTTCCTCGCCTTCAGTAATCAGCTCCTCGATGGGGGGCCTGGTCGGGGGAAGGGGGTTGTCAACCGCATCTTGGTCGGTCTCATTCTCATCTTCCACTTCAACAGCCATCTCTGACAGATTATTGTAATCAGGGTCCTCTATAAAATGTCCGCTTATAATGTCATCGACATAAATAAAGGCCGCCTGCTGAAGCCCGATATCTACAAAGGCGGCCTGCATGCCGGGCAGCACCCGTTGGATGCGTCCTTTATATACATTGCCGGCGATATTGGTTTCGTCACTCCTCTCAATAAAGAGCTCCACAATAACCCCGTCTTCCAAAAGGGCAACTCGAATCTCCGGACCAACCGAATTTATGACGATTTCTTTTTCCATATTGGGCAATCTGGATCCTCCTGGTTTGGCCCGGCCTGTTTCGCCCCTAAAAATCTGGTTGATTTGGGCCTATGCCGCATCTGCAGTCACCTTAACAATTTTTAGTCGATTTGCCGCCTCTTGAGACAAACCGAATATGGATTGGACGGCTTCTCCAGGTCGAACGGTCTTCCCCGGTTGATGGGCAAGGCAGAGGGTTAGACGATTCGGTTCGCCCCGTCGGATACTGCATACCGCCTGCTTTAAGTCAATATCAAGCGTGCGCCCTTTCTGCGTGCGACGTTTTAACCAGTGCACATCGGCCGCTGCAAATGCATCCAGTAACCGCACATCAAAAACCCCTTCACTACGGGAAATATGATAGAATCGAAACGGTTGATCTGTTGGTCCGGCGTCTTGCGGGACACAATGGCAATCCAAAATCCTCAACCCCTCGGGCAACTCTTGGTTAATGGCCGAAACCATACTTTCACAGTCAAATTCCTGCTGGACGGTAAGATAAAATTCCTCGCAATGGCTTTCTATTCCCACCGGGATGGCTTCATGAAAGGAGATTTTCGGCTTCGGATGAAACCCCCGGCTGTATTTCATTTTAACCCCCGCCCGGCGTAGGGATCGGACAAAAATGTTGATTAATTCCAAATGACCGAAATACTTAGCCGATTTTAATTTAGAATACCGCATTCGAAGGCGATTTTCAACGGTTGATTCGTTAACCCTTTTCTCTTTGGTATCACCTTTCTCTGTCCATTCCGTCTTTTCAACCGCCTGGCGGGGACGAATCAGTTCGAAATCACAAACCCCGCATCCATTGCAGTCATCAATTCGACAGTCGGCTGTGGATTCCTCTTTGAGGGCCTTTTCCCCCTCTTCCCGTAAAAAGGCCTTATTTATCCGGCAGTTAATCGAATCCCAAGGCAATGGTTCGTCAAAATCACGTATTCGATCAATAAAAAAATCAGTATCAATGCCGGAAGATCGGCACGCCGCCATCCATTTATCATACTCAAACGTATCAGACCAACCGTCGAATTGACACCCCATTTGATAAGCCGCTTCCAACAAATCGGCCAATCGGCGGTCTCCTCTGGACCATAGGCCTTCCAATTGGCTCATCTCCGGATTCTGCCATTTAAACTGAATGCCCGGCCTTTTTAGCCGGCGGCGCAGCGAATCAATAATTTTTCTTGCTTTGTCCACAGGGATCTGGGGCTGCCATTGAAATGGGGTATGGGGTTTGGGAATAAAAGTGGCTACACTGACGTTGATGGTTGCCTTTCGACCGGCAATGCCCTTTTTCTTCTGGATCTTATGGGTCAAATCAACAATGGCTTCAATATCCTCTTCGGTTTCGGTGGGCAACCCGATCATAAAATAGAGCTTAACCACCCGCCATCCCAGGGAAAAGGCACGAGTGACGGTTTCCAGGATTTCATCTTCAGAGATATTTTTATTGATGACCCGTCGAAGTCGTTCGCTGCCGGCTTCCGGAGCAATGGTGAATCCGGTCTTTCGGACCCGCTTGACCAGGGCCATCATTTCCGGGGTCAAGGTGCCGGCCCGAAATGATGGAAGAGAAATCGCCACTGGATCGCCTGTGTGGCGATCGATCAAATCCTTCATCAATAATGTTAAACAGCTGAAATCGCCAGTGCTCAAAGATAGAAGGGAAATGTCCTCATATCCGGTGCCGGCCAGCGCCTTTTCGGCCAAAGTTTTCAGGTTTTGTAAAGATCTTTCGCGAACCGGCCGGTAGATCATACCCGCCTGACAAAACCGGCATCCTCTGGTACAGCCACGGGCAAGTTCAATCCGAAGCCGGTCATGCACCGGTTTGCCAAACGGCACAATCGGCCGATCCGGAAATAATGCGGCATCCAGGTCGGGAACAATGGCGCGGGTTACTGAATCATAATCCGCCGTCTTTGGCTTAATATGCTGAAATCCAGAGGCATCCCAGGACGCCTCGAAAAAAGAGGGAATATATATTCCCTCAATTTTAGACCATGCGTGTAGCAAACGATCCTTATCCCCGCCGCCCGTCGCCGACCAGTCAATCCAGGACCGGGCCATCTCAAGAATTACAGACTCCCCGTCACCAACCACCATGGCATCAAAAAAATCGGCAGTAGGTTCCGGATTGCACGTACACGGACCACCGGCAACGACCAGGGGATAAGAGGCATCCCGCTGACACGCCCGGAAAGGAATATTGGACAGGTCAAGCATGGCCAGAACGTTAGTATAATTTAACTCATAAAGGAGAGAAAAGCCGATAATATCGAATGCCGCAAGCGGGGTTTCCGTCTCTAAGGAAAAAAGCGGTATTTTTTCACGGCGAAGAAGAGATGCCATATCCAGGCCGGGCGTAAAGACCCGTTCAGCAGCAATATCCGGATCTCGGTTGAGGATGTTGTAAAGAATCTGAAGGCCGAAATGGGATGTGCCGATATCATAGAGATCCGGAAAAGCCAACGCAAAACGAAGCTTAACCGAACCCGGCGGTTTTCTGACCGTATTGATTTCGGATCCGAGATAGCGGGTGGGCCTTGAAACCAACGGACGGATATCATCAATCGTACATTTAGCCATCAATTACTGCATACTCGCTTGAACAAACTCAAGAGTCTGGCGAACCTCTTCGCTAAAAAAGCAGTTAAGGCCCTCCTGCCAGTTCTCTTCCTGCAGTTTCCGGCGGATGCGACGGGCGGTATCCATTTTTAAAAGTTCCTTCATCCGCATAAACGGCCGATTCGGGGTATCGATGCATTGTGAGACAATCTGCTTGGCGCGCTCGATCAAATCCGCCTCGGGAACAACCTCGTCAACCAGGGCCATTTCCCTGGCTTTATAGACATCCACCATTTGCCCGGAAAACATAACATCCCGAAACTTGAGGTTGCCGTCAAAACCAAATCGCATGACCTCGTGCTGGGCGATGGTCAACGGCAGTCCGATTTTAATCTCGCTCATCCCGATCTTTATTTTGGGATGGTCCTTGACGATACGGTAATCCGCCGCCATTGAATAGATCAAACCGGCAGCCGCTGCATGCCCGTTAATGGCTGAAACCACAGGTTTAGAGCAGGTAAACAGCGATAACAGCACGTCTTCTTCAAAGGTGAAGAACGCCATTGCCTCTTCAAGATCCTTGAAATTGATGAAAATCGGAAGATCAAAACCGCTTGAAAAAAAACGGCCTTCCCCGGTCAGAATCAGCCCCTTGGGGGAGGGGTTGCTGTTGACGGCCTGGATAATGTCATTTAACTGCTCCAGCATTTCCAGATTGATGGGATTGGTTTTGGGTTTATTGAGTTTCACAATTTGAATATCATCTTCCATGTATGGCTCGAGCATGGCTGAACTCCTTTGTGCTGAAAACATTATGCTTCTAAGTAACTTAACGGTATAAGGTATAAGGTTTAGGGTATAAGGTCAAGGTTTCAGGTGTCAGGATGGGCTTAGCTTTTTCCTGACACCTGAAACCTATAGCGCCTTTAACCTGTGGCAAAAGTTACTGCAAAGCTCGGTCCCGCGCCTTGGCCCGGGGGGTTA
>JAGYOX010000117.1 GCA_018399235.1 Desulfobacterales bacterium
TATCTTAAAATCGCATCAGGCAAAAAAGCCAAAGTGATCATAGTGACAAGACCCAAAACAGATTTCAAGGAAAAGGACCAGGCGGCTTTGGATAATGCTCTGGATCTGCTGCAACAGAATCATATCAGAATTGTTTTTAAATCAAACATCCATCAAAAATTTGCCATAATGGATCAAAACGTCATTTGGTATGGCAGCATCAATCTTTTAAGTTACGGCAATGCACAGGAAAGCATGATGCGAATCGAAAGCCCGAATATTGCAAATGAACTGATAAAAAAGATCGGGGAGGCGTAAATGCGGTTTTCGCGGGCCCACCATTGTTAAAGTAATCCGCGATATTATAATGAGATATGGAAATATCAATTTGAATAGGCTATACTTTTTTTTACTGACATTTTTTTGATTGGAGGCCTGAATGGAAAATCTAAAAAGGATCACATTTGATCCCGAAATCATGGGGGGCAAAGCCTGTATCCGAGGTATGCGTGTAACCGTTGGAATGATTATTGGCCTTATGGCTTCGGGACACGGCAAACAAGATATTTTAAAAATGTATCCTTACCTGGAGAATGAAGATATTGATGAGGCGCTTCGTTATGCTGCCTGGCGCGTTGAAGAAATTGAAATTCCACTCTGGACCGGAACTGAATGAAGATCGTCATCGATATGAATCTGTCGCCCCAATGGGTTGAGGTTCTTAATGCAGCGGGCTACAAAAGTTTGCATTGGTCGGATATCGGGGCCCCAAATGCACCTGACAAAGAAATTTTGCTATGGGCTCGATCAAAAGGATTTGTTGTATTCACACATGATCTTGATTTTGGTGCAATCCTTGCCGCCACAGGCGCTGATTCGCCAAGTGTAATCCAATTGCGGACTCAAAATGTTTCGCCAAAACACCTTGGTGAATTAGTCGTTTCTGCTTTCAAACAATTTGAAGAACTGTTGCACCAAGGCGCTTTAGTAAGCATTGATGAAAAAAGAGCAAGGGCTCGTATCCTCCCCTTTTCCAGCCAACCATAGGCCCTCCTGTATTTCTTCATTTATCGCATTCATACGACTCGACGGATTTTCCAAAGAGCTATAAATCCAGCTGACGTTGTATCAACTTTATTCAATGGCACCATCATAGAAAATTATGGAGACGATTTCCCTCTGCCCAGCGTGCTTATAAATGGTAAAACTGCAAAAGGCAAACCTTTGCATGTTGTGGCCGCTATTAATATTGAAGATCAACAACTGATTATTATTACCGCCTATGAGCCAGATCCCAATTTATGGTCAGGGGATTATACACGGAGGATTTAAATGAAATGCGCGATTTGTAGAAACGGGATGACCCAAAAAAGCTATACCACTGTTGTACTTGAACGAAATCAGATGACTCTTGTTTTTAAACATGTGCCGGCAGATATCTGCGAGAATTGTGGCGAAGAATATATTTCTTCGGAAACCAACGAAAAATTATTACAGTATGCTGAAGCCGAATATGAAAAAGGGGTTTCTCTGGAGTTACTTAATTTTGCGGCATAAAAATATTCAAATTTTTTGTTTGTTTCAGAGTGATTTTTACGGAAAAGCAGGATTTCATAAAATCCAAATAGTCGGTAAACGGTCGGTAAAATTTACTTTTATAAAAATATAAACAATAAAATCAAGTAATTAAAATTTATTGTGGAGGGTTCGACTCCCTCCGCCTCCACCATTTATATATTGATTTTATTAGAAATATTGATTTCGGACTCGTTCCGAATCCGTTCCGAAAATAACCGTATTGCAAGGGGCCCAAAAATGGTTCTGGGCCCCTTTTCTATTGTCCGATTTCCAACCCCCACGAACTATTCCCATTCAGCCAAACACCGACAAAAAAATAGTCCTTTGACCGACTTTACATACCAAGCAGAAGGATATACTTACTCATAGTCGCTTGGGCAGGCTGGGACTGCCATGAGGGGCCCCTAATAAATAATTGCTGACAAGCGGCTCTCCTCTGAGCTTTTTCTGTCATACCCTTGACATATCCCTCTAAATATTATACATATTCTCCTCAATGAGCATATACTCCTAACACTTCACTGGGTGATAATGCTAAATGGGCCCGCGTCTTAAATTCAACCAAAGCCAAATCCAAGAACTCGCCGAACGCTATAATTACCCGCTCAGCGAGTTGGATTTAATGCGCCTCAAAAAAACCATTTTGTCACGTGGCTATCTCACCAAGAACGACCTCAAAAGAGTCGCCTTCTGGAAAGCGCCAAGGAGCTCGGGCAATGCAGATAAGAACCCTGAGCACTATGTTGAGGAGGTCACAGGCTTTGCTCTGGACACACAATCCGAGAGAGCCCGAATAGAGAGCCTCACAATTCTTGATGGTGTGGGATGGCCTACGGCATCAGTAATTCTGCATCTTTTCCATAGAGATCCATATCCGATCCTTGACTTCCGGACTCTCTGGTCGCTATCTCTATATGTACCAACACAATACACCTTCAACTTCTGGTGGCCGTACGTTGACTTCTGCAGGGGCCTCGCAACCGAGGCTGACGTTGATATGCGGACATTAGATAGGGCTCTTTGGCAGTACTCAAGAGAAAATCAGTAAGCTGTCCCTGGATTTTACGAGGTGCTGAAATTTCGAAGCAACGAGTCTGTAATGAATTCCAAGGATGTGCGGCTGGGGTAAATTTTGAAGCTGAATAGTTAGTGAATATTGACAAGATGGATATCAAACATTCTGCAATTGAGAAAATGAGCTTGAGGCTCACCCTTCTGCGGACCGATAAAAACAGGAAGAAATGGACTTTCCAAACTTGCCATCAGGCGCCGCATAAGCCGTTTCTACTGCTTGCAATGATGGATCATTTCGCCCAGGGATTGATAACGGAAAATTTTATTGAGCCCGGCTTTGATCTTGTGGAGACATTCAATCATTATTGGCAGACCATCATGCCGCTCGGCACCAGGGGGAATATGGCCTATCCTTTCCCCAGGCTTCAGAATGACGGAATTTTAAAACTGATTCCCAACCCCGATCATAGTGGCAGAATTAATATTGAAGCCATCTCCTCTATGAAAAGGCTCCGTCAAGTCTGCATTGGAGCAAGTCTGGATGATGAGCTGTTTTTTCTCTTCAGTCAGCCGGCCTCGAGAGAGCAGTTAAGGGCTGCAATAATCAATCATTATTTCTCAGAAGCAATCAGGCAGGCAGTTGCCGAGTGCGGCATAGTCAATATCAAATCCTATGAATACAGTCAGGAACTTCTAAAAGTTTCTGAAAAGGCGAGTTCATTTGAAGCCGCCGATGAAGTCACTCAGGACATAAAAATCCGGAATCAGGGGTTTCGAAAGGCTATTGTCAGGCTGTATGAGCACCGATGCGCCCTTTGCGGCATTCGGATGATAAGTCCCGAGGGGCACACCGTGGTCGAGGCCGCCCATATTAAACCCTGGAGCGAATCCCATGATGATAGCCCAACAAACGGCATGTCCCTATGCCGGCTTTGCCATTGGTCGTTTGATGAAGGCCTGATGAGTGTGGGCAGCGATTATGAAGTACTAGTTTCAAAACGGGTGGCAACTGAAAACAACTACCCCGGTCACATTTTTACGTTATCTGACAGGGTCATTTTTAAACCGAAAGGCGAAGCCTTCTGGCCGAGTCAGGAAAATTTGGCGTGGCATCGGGATAAAATATTTACCAAGTAATATTTAACTTCGGGGCCAGCATACCTATTATAATAAAAAAATCAGTAAACTGTCCCCGGATTTTCGATAGCTATTTTCTATGACAGCAAATGACGGTTGGATTGCCGAAACCATATGAAATGATGAATAATTTATCTTGCCCCCATATTTTGATCAAGTATGTGTTTCGCAATCATCGCTTCAATTGTACTTATTTTGACCTGATTTTGTTGAATTTACAAGTAAAAAAGCTTGATTTTTAAACGCCATATGATAAAGTATGTGTAAAATTAACTGACAAAAACACATATTTTATCAGGTGGCGGCATGAATGAAAGAAAGGTAGTCCAAACATTCGTTCGGAAAAAGATTTTAACCATTGATGAATTGGTTCAATTGCTTCAATGCGCTGCGATTACAGCAAGGCGGCGGCTCAAACAGTGGCGCGCCTTTACCAGTATCAACCAAAACGGGCGTTACTATACATTGCCACAAATACCGGTGTTTGACGAAAACGGATTATGGCGATATCAATCGGTGCTTTTCTCTAATCATGGCAACCTCAGACAGACCATCATCGAATTGATTCGCAAATCATGCGCCGGCATGAGCGCTGCCGAACTCGCCCCGCTATTGGACCTGGCACCCGGCAGTTATTTGTTTACCCAGATCAGCAAAACGACCGGCATTAAGCGAGAAAAATACCAGGGACGATTTGTTTATTTTGCCGACAGCATTGAGCGCTACCGCCAACAGAGACAGGAAAGGGCATGGTATAGGCCGAAGGATGTTGATCAGCCCACAGATGCGGAGGCGGTTTCGATACTGGTGGAATTTATCAAGCATCCCGGAATTGATATGAGCGAGCTGTCACGCAAGGTCAAAAAACAGGGCAAAAATGTGGCGCCGACGGTCATTGAACATTTTTTGCAATCCCATGACTTGTTAAAAAAAACTCCGGATATCGGGCGATGAAGTGCCTGACACACTATAAAGAAAAGATAGAGGCGGAGCTTTGCGTTGCCAATCTGTTTGATCAGGCTCCGCCAGTCTATTTTTTTCCTGAAGACAATAGCTGCGGCAAAGATGCAAAAGTGCTCAAAACGCGCAAAAAGCATGTGGTGACGCTCGACATCGGCCCCTTTCAGGCGATAGAGAAGGTCTTGACCGATGCCAACGAAACCCGCACATATCACAGTCAGCAGTTGCGCGAGCTTACGCCATGGCGTTGTACATACGGATATGATGTGCTGGTCCATGTGGGCTATGCCCTGTTTGTCCATCATCGCAGTGAACAGCAGATCATAGGCGATTTGGCCCGACGCAATATCAGCCTGTCGCAGCGCGAAATCGGTTTTTTGGGACGAAAATTTATTGCTTGTCTCGCCATTGCCCACCAGCAGAGCCGGCATCGATTAAAAGCCCGCATGGCGAAAAACGGCGGCTATATTCTGCACCTCGACGGCACTTGCGAAAGCGACAGTCCACATCTTTTTACCGGCATGGACGGGATCTCCGAAATTGTATTGGAAAACGTCAAGCTTCCCTCGGAAAAAGGGGAGCTGATTATCCCGTTTCTTCGCAATATTGAGCAGGCCTATGGCAATCCGATTGCTTTGGTCCATGATATGGGACAAGGGATTTTGTCTGCGGTGAAGGAAGTTTTTCCCGACACCCCGGATTTTATCTGCCATTTTCATTTTTTGCGCGATATCGGCAAGGATTTGCTGGATGCGGAATACCGGCAAATGAGAAATCGTTTACAAAAACACAAGATTCGCAGTGTCCTGAGACAGAAGGCCAAGGCGCTGGAAAAGCATCTTGAAGGCGAGCTCCGGCCAGCAAATCCATTACTCAAAGCCCTTGACCAGGGCCGCATGGAGGGTTCACCCCCCGCACCATCCCTTGTCGCCTATGCCATGGTTCACTGGAGCTTTGCCATATCCGTGGACCTGGAAGGATATGGATTTCCTTTTGATTGTCCGCATTGGATATTTTACCAACGGCTGAAGCGCCTATATGAATTTATCAACCACTTCGAAAATCGGGGCGCAGACAACAAGCCCCTGCGCAGCCTTTGGCGGCCTCTGACGAAAATTGTTGATGATCCGCAATTAAAAACAGCAGCAGCCCGGATGGAGGAGCGCACCCGGATTTTCGAGAAATTGCGAAAAGCCTTATCAATTGCAATGCCCGAAGGCGGCAGAGGACTTAACGATGACGGCACAGGTGCCGATTTGAAAACCATAGAAGCTGCAATCACGCAATTTCGTGAAGAAATTGTTGCCGATGAGCAACTCAGCCGACAGCCCGTGTATAAAAAAATGATTAAGCAGATTGATAAATACTGGGACAAGCTTTTTGCCGCTCCGATTACGGTTGAGGGGCCAGAAGGGTCCCTCTCCATCCAGCCCCAGCGCACCAATAATATACTGGAGCGTTTTTTCCGGGATTTTAAGCGAGGCAGCCGGAAAAAAACCGGCGCCATTTCTTTGAACAAAGCCCTTCGTTCGATACTGTCGGATACGCCATTGGTAAAAAATCTTGCGAATCCGCAATACCTGGAGATTTTATTGGACGGCAGTGATACATTAGAAGAGCGTTTTGCCAAAATTGATAGCCGGATGGTGCTTGATAAGCTTGACGCAGAACAAACGCAAAGTGATAGGATACGACCTGAAATGAAAAAGATTATAAGGTTGCCGGATTTACCGGCGCGGCTGACTGAGCTGTTGGCCGCATAGCAAGATCAATGCCAACCGTTATTTGCTATCATAGGCTATTTTGTGTACACACTTCCCGCAAGACCATCTTCATACAATTACCTTTCAAAAGAAAAAAGAGTAAGACAAGGTGTCTTGACAAATTCTGCCGTAGCCCGCTGCTTACCCTTGACCCTGGAATGCAAAGGGTGGCAAGGGAGATGGGAATCACTATTTTGGAGTGAGCGACCATGAAAGTATACACATATTCCGAAGCCAGACAACGCCTTGCAGATGTTCTTAATATCGCAAGAAATGAAGAAGTGATCATTAAAAGGAGAGGCGGTGAAACCTTTTCAATAATTTTCAGAAAAAATAAAAAATCTCCGTTTGACGTTCAAGGGATTCAAACCAAAGCAACTACAAAAGATATTCTTGAGGCGGTTCGTGAATCCAGAGAACGATTTTTCAAATAGAACAAGACAACATTGAAAAAAGATTGGCTTCATCCTGCCTCTATTCCAAAATATTAACAATGTCTGTTGGCAAAAAACGCAGGTAAGAACTTGCCATGAATGCAGCTTAAAATTCAAAGACCCGAGAGGACAAACCGTCCGATAGGTATTTGACTTTTACACCGAAGAAAAGCAAGAACCGGTATCACTTATTTTGCAAAGCTGGGAAGTTAAGGTTAGGTTAATATTGATATCATCCCACCCCGCTTTATTAATAAATCATAAACGGAGGTTATTATGGCTGATTCCAACCAGGATGAGCAAATTTCCGAACTGAAAAATAAATTTCAGCAAAGGGTCATAAGTCGACGGGAATTCATCAGAATGCTGACCGCCCTGGGAATTTCAGTTTCTGCAGGGGGCATTTTTATGGATATGGCCTCAGCAACAGAAAAATCCGGCAATTCAGAGGCACAGTCGGGCTATACGATCATTTTTGACCCCGCCAAGTGTACCGGCTGCATGGCCTGCGCCATTGCCTGTGCTGAGAAGTACATGCAGGAAATCGCACCCGAACAGGCCCGGCATACCATTAACCTGGAGTTTTCCCGGATACGGCCAATGCGCTTCCAGTTTGTTGATTTTGTCAATGTCTGCCAGTACTGTGAATTGATCAAATGGGCGGAAGGCACCGAGCAGCACCCTTGCGAGGCGGTTTGTCCGACCGGCGCCCTTCACCGGGTCAAAAAAGGGGAAGGCAGAGGTGGCTATACCGGTATGGGGTATATGACGGTGGACCGGGACATGTGTCTTGGTATCGACACCTGCGGCCGATGCCTGGAAGTCTGCGAAGACCAGTTCGGAAGCGGCATATCCTTTGATCCCATCGAAGGCAAGGCGCAGGTATGCACCCGCTGCGGCGGAGACCCTGAGTGCGTAAAAGCCTGTCCGGAAGAGGCCCTGCAGTTTATCCCGGTACAGGTCAATGGCCGTTACTATGCCAACAATCCGGACCATGCCGCTGAACTCCTGTATAAAAAAATGTTTAACAAGGAAAGGGCGTTATAATGAGTGCAGTTTACGGATTCACCGGAAAAATTGCGAGAATCGATCTTTCCGCCGGTTCGGTAAGCATCATTGAGCCGCAGGAAGAAGTATACAGAAAATATCTGGGCGGATGGGCCCTGGGGATGTACTTCCTTTTCAAAGAGGGCCTTGCGGAACCGGATAAAGATCCACTGGGGCCTGAAAACATGCTGCAGCTTCTTGTGGGCCCGGTCACAGGCATCGCCCCCAACCCGCGAACCGCCATCGTGACGAAAAGCCCCTACGGATTTAACTGTATTACCCTATGCGGCGGCCAGGGGGGCGCCAATCTGAAATTTGCCGGCTGGGACGGTATCCAGATCGTGGGCAAGGCGGATAAACCCGTATATATCGCCGTTATAGACGATCATATTGAAATCCGGGATGCGACAGAATTCTGGGGCATGGGTACAGAAGAGGCGGAGATGGCGATGCGAAAAAAAGTCCTTGCCCCCATAGAGACCTCAGGCAGCACCCTCACGGAATCCGATCTGACGAAAAAATGGGCGAAACTCAGGCCGCCCAAAAACCAGGGAATCGGCGGCAAACGGCTGGCCAGCACATGGGTGATCGGACCTGCCGGGGAAAACAAAGTCTGGTTCGCCAATATGGTCACCGAAGGCGCCAGGGCCCACGGCCGTTACGGCTCCGGTGCGGTGGCCGGCGCCAAGAATCTGAAGGGCATTGTGGTCAGGGGCACCAAGGGCCAGAAATTCGCTGATAAAAAGAAGTTTCTCCAAATCATGGGCAACATACAAAAACGCGAAGGGACCAGCCATTTCTGGCGCACCTACGGCACTGCCGGCGCAAGCGTTCATGAGGCCAACATCGTCGGCGGATACCCCATCCGGAACTGGCAGTGGGAGTCCTGGGCGGATCCAAGAACCGTAAAGACATTATCCGGTCCTTTTGTGGACCAGATGAGCTTTGTCCGCAAACAGGCATGCCCGGGCTGCGCGCTGCATTGTCTCTACCCTGCCCGGATCAGCAGTTATAACGAAATGATGGACGAGACCATCACGGATATGCCGGATTGGGAGGCCATGGGCATGGTCGGCGGCAACATCGGCTACCTGGAAGCCGAAGGGACAGACCCGGGAGATCCCTATGGCGGTACTTTCGAGGATATGACGGAAAATGCGGCCAAAACCCAGTATACCACCTGGTTCTCTGACAATACCGGCATGGATTTTATTGAAGGCGGCGCCTTGCTGGGCCTGCTCATGGAACTGCGGCAAAGGGATCTGATCGAACCCGCGGATCTGGACGGCATTGATTTAAAATGGGGGGATTTGAATTCCGTTAAAGCCGTTTTGGAAAAGACGGTTGCCGGCGAAGGCATCGGAGCGGTTCTGGCCAGGGGCACCTATGAGACGGCCAGATATCTGAGCCGCAAAAAGGAAAACGATGAGATCATGTACTACAGCATGACCGGCAAACGGTATGCGCAGCCCGCCCACGGCGCCAGAAGCAACCATGACCGCAATGCCCTGGATTACGTCACTGTGGTCCGGCCCTGCGAACATACCGGCGGCGGCTCCAAGGCCTTTATGAAAAACCCGATCGATTATGACGGGGCGGTAAACGGGCAGAATTTCAATGCAGCCGTCAATTCCATGGTCTATTGCCTTTTTGCCAGCGGCTTCTGGGGAGACGAGGGCAACGTGGAACTCGTCAAGGCGGTGACCGGCTGGAACGATTTTGACAAAAAAGATTTTCTGAAAGTCGGCGAGCGGGCCTATGCCCTTTCCAGGCTCTTTAATCTCCGGTCCCAGAACATCAAAGAGCCCAGAAAAGAATGGGACAGCCCGGATATGTTTCCCGCCCGATGGTTTAAAGAGCCTCTGCCAACCGGCCCCTACAAGGGAAAGACTGCCTTCAATGGGGACACTGCCAAGCTTTTTGACGAGTGCCTGCCCCAATACTGGGCGCAAAGAGGCTGGAGCCGGGACAAGGGCATCCCGGAGGAAGAAAAACTAAAAGAGCTCGGCATCGCCGGGATCGCGGGGAATATTGCAGCCAAACTCAGAAGCTAAGCAGCTATCCCTGCAACTGCTTACGATCAAACATAGGTTGAATATCAGCAAAAGAACATTCGCATAACCTCGCTGGTCCAAGGGACATGGCTTGCGGTGGCTTGCGGGTTGGCTTGCGGGTTGGCTTGCGGGTCGGGCCATACTAACTTTTCGAATTTTATGATATTCAATGCCATGAGAAGGGGTTTTCAGGGCCTATTTCGCCCTTTTTTCAGCCAAAATTATTATTATAGCATACCTGCGCTTCCCGGAATTGACCGGAATATAATGCCGCTTTGCTCTTGCCATGATTAAAACCTTGTTTTTTGAAGCCAAAAAATGAAATATAGAGCTCAAAAAAGGGCTAATATGTTATTTATTTCTTTTAATTACAGCCGATTAATATGGCCCGACCCTATATCGTGGATTTTATTGAAGGCGGCGCCTTGCTGGGCCTGCTCATGGAACTGCGG
>JAGYOX010000118.1 GCA_018399235.1 Desulfobacterales bacterium
CTAAATGATGGAAAGCCTGCTTACCCCGCCGTGGGAGCGAACAGGCTTTCCATCACTTCCAACCCAATTCGAAATAACGAGGGCGGTCGCCTAGTTGCTCCGGACGCGCTCCTCCGCTTCGTCAAGAATTTTCTGAATATCCTTTTTGGCTTCTGGCGGCACCCGTTTGCTGGGTCCCTCGTAGTTTTCTATCAGATCCCGGGTTTTCTTGAGTATCCGGTCCTTCATGGTGGTCCGGCCTTGGGCGTCCCAGTCCTCATAGCTGTTTCTGTCCATAAGCGTCGGCTGGTAGTGCTTGCGGAACCACTTCATGGTGTGATCCTCATACAGATAATGGCCGCCAGGGCCCACGTTGCAGATCTGTTCGACCGCCATGGTCTCCTCGTTTACATCCAGGCCGCCGGCAATCAGTCGGCTCATGCCGATGACCTCGTCATCCAGCACCGTCTGGTAGATATCGCCGGTCATACCGGATTCAGTATAGCCATTGTCATGGACAAAATTCGCACCCGAGAGCATGGCCATATGGATTGAAAGCGCAGCCTCAATACCGGACTGCAGCTCCAGGCACTTAGTGTCCGTGCATCCGGATGTAGAATACATAGGCAGGCCGACAAACTGCAGCATTTCGGTTAGGCCGGCGCTCAAAATGCTAAGTTCCGGGGCCCCATAGGAATAGATGGTATGGCGCATATCCAGGATAGACTGAACACCGCCGATAATAATGCAGGTGCCCGGATTCATGAGCTGGGATACCACAACGCCCACCATGGATTCGGACATGGCTACCACGAGCTGGCCGGCATGCGTGGCGGGCACCGTCCCGCCGCCGATGGCGCAGGGGCTGTAAACCTGCGGAATGCGATGCTCCGCATTGTACATGCACTTATCAATGGCGTGGTAATCGCTAACCAGAGGGGAAATGGGCTCGCCGTAACTGATATAGTTGGGCCGTTTTTTAAATGCCTCTTCGCCGCCGGCCATCACGATGCCGACCCGGTGCTCATCCCTGACGCCATCCCGGGTAAATGCCCAGTTCATGACGATTTTTCGCGTGTTCTGGATCATGTCCGCAAACTCATAAATATCTGCCAGTCCGTTGGTCACGTCATTGATGGAGCCCAGAGACTGGACATAGCCGATATTGGGAAGTGCATCGCAGACCCTGGCCACGGTTGTGGCATCTTTTCTAAGATAGGGCCGGCGCTCCAGGGTATCCGGGTCAATAAAATTGGGCGGCGTGGGGCCGGGGCCGAAATAGCTGCGGCCGCGCTCCACATAACACATCTCCTCATTTCCGTCCCAGCTGTAAAGCGTAGTGGTCGGCGGAAGCGTAGACAACGCCTGCCGGACGATCTCCGGCGGAATCCGAACGCGGATACCGTCCACCTTGCACCGGTTCTTAGCCAGCAATTCTCTGGCGCCTTCATGGTGAACATCTGCGCCGGTGTCATTCAAGGTTTTTATGACCCCGTTAAAAATCCGCTCCTTCTGGTCCTCCGACATCATGGAAAACTGCACAGTGTCATTGGCAATATAATTGGTTACCTTATCGTGAATCATAATTGACTCTCCTTATATATCCTGCCCATACCGTCATATCAAGGCCGGCATGGCCATTGTCAAAGCATTGGGTTATTTGGAATGGCGCTTTTCCGCATCATCGATAATTTTCTTAAGCTCTTTTCTGATCCCGTCGTCAATGGGCTCGGGTTCATATTCATCAAGGATGCGGTGGGTTTCCTCCTTGACCCGGTCCAGCATGGTCTTTTTGCCGTTATTGCACCAGGTCTCCCAGTCCGAGCGATCCTGAAGTTTCGGGAAATACCATTCCCGCCAATGCTCATAGGTATGATCCTTAGTGACATACTCCCCGCCAGGTCCGGCCTCATCGATCAGCTGAAGAGCCAGATACTCCGGATCCGTATTAATGCCCTTGCCGATCTGACGCACCATGCCAATAATCTCCTCATTCATCACCAGGCTCTCCAATGAGGCGTTAACGCCGGAGTCGATATACCCCACATCGTGAACCAGATTGGCGCCGGATAAAAACGCGTTTAACACGGAAAGCGTGGATTCAGCGGCCGCCTGCTCATCCACTGTTTTGGAATCCGTACACCCGCCTGTCGAAAACATGAGCAAGCCCAGCCATTTGGAAATATCCGTGTTGGCGGCAGAGGCCAGGGAGAGCTCAGGCGATCCGTATGAATAGGTCGTGGTACGCATATCCATAACCGTGGTCACACCGCCCATAATAAGCGGCATACCGGGCTTTTTAAGATAACATAGCACCACCGCCAGGAGAGTTTCGGCCAGCGACTGGACCAGCATCCCTGGAATGGTCGCCGGCGCAGTGGCCCCGGAGCTGGGGCATGGCGTATACATGGCTGGAATTCCTTTTTCAGCTGCAAAAAGCAGTTTTTCCACAGCGGTCCGATCGTTGGTAAGCGGCGAAATCGGTTCAATGTAGGCCACAAACATGGGGTTCAAGCGGAACTCTTCTTCGCCGCCCTGGAACAGGCAGGCCATCTTCCAGAGGTCTTCGAGCCCTTCCCCGTCGACACTGGTCACGACCATGGGCTTGGTGCAGCCTTCGAGCATCGCCATAAACTGATGGCGGTCATAGGTTAACGGATTGGGGGCATCCCCGACAATCCCGTGGGACATGAAAAAATCGTAATTGGGGAGATAGTCGACAAAACGCGCCGCATTGACGATATCCTTATACAGAGTCCGCCGGCGCTCTCCGGTCTCCCGGTCATAGGTAAACGGAAGATCCGAGCCGGTACCGAAATAGACGTGATCCTTCTGCAGGGCCACGGAACGCTTGCCGTTTCTGCCTTTTAGCGTAATCTTGTTGGGATAGGTCTTTAAAGCCCTTTCAACAAGCGAAACCGGCACACGAACCCGATTCTCCCGAACAACCGCATCGCTGTTTTTGAACAGCTCAATGGCCTCGTCCTGAAAAACATTTGCGCCGCATCGCTCCAACACTTCAAGCGCTGAGTAATATATTTTTTCAATCTGCTGATCCGTCAACACCCGGAATACCGGTGTTTTCTGGATCGTCTGATTCATCTTTTCCATTGGTTGACTCCTTCGCCCGAGAATTTTCATTAATAAAGGCATCAGCAGGTATTTAAGGCTTATGATGCAAGCTGAATATTTTACTTCTCCTGCTTTTTTTATAAATGGCCGGCGCAGGCTTTGTCCAACTGCCGCACCGGCGTTTCCGTTTAAACTTTCTGGAGACTATAGAATTACAGCCCTAATGCCGCCTTGCCTTTATCAACGGAACTGGCTGCATTGGCCCCATAAAGATCGGCACCGATTTCCTTGGCGTATTCCTCGGTAACAGGCGCCCCGCCGACCATAATCTTCACCTGGTCTCTTACACCGGCCTCCTTCAGGGCGTTAATGGTTTCACCCATCTTCGGCATGGTAGTGGTTAAAAGCGCCGACATGCCAAGCAACTGAGGCTTATGCTCCTTGACGGCATCCACGAACACCTGGGGTTTCAAGTCGATGCCGAGATTCACGACCTTAAAACCGGCCCCCTCAAACATCATTCCCACCAGGTTTTTTCCGATATCATGAAGATCGCCTTCCACGGTGCCGATAACGAGTGTGCCGGCCTGCTTGGTATCACTCTCAGCCAACGCAGGCCGGAGATGCTCCATTCCTGCACTCATGGCCTTGGCTGAACGCAGCACCTCCGGGATGAACATATCACCCGCCTTAAACCGTTGGCCGACTACGTCCATGCCGGCAATAAGCCCTTTATTCAAAACCTCTTCGGCTGACACACCAGCATCCAGAGATTCCTTTGTCATTTTATCAACATCTTCCACCTTACCGGCGATTAATGATTCTGCTATTTTCCCCAAATCTTCAGCCATTTTATTTCCTCCTTCTTCTATTAAATGATTTCAATTCTCACTTTATCATTATCACGATACCATCAAATCCGTTTACTATGGTTTGCGAAAATGAAATATCCCCCAAGCCAGATAGCCTTTATTGCCTCCGTCTACCCAGTGGCGCAGGCCTTTTTTCATATTGTCGATATATTCCTGGCTGATTTTGTGCTTCACCTCGTTCTCCCGTTTTTCGAGTTCCTCCAGAATACGGGCATAGCTTTTGGTCAAATGAGGGGTCAGCTCCTCAAAACTCACGATTTCAAAACCGATCTTCTTGGCATATTCCTGATAAAAACCAGGAGAGCCCAGACTAGTTAAATGAATCCGGTCATAAATCGGCTGCAAAACATCCTCCGGACAGTCATTAGACTGCATGGGATCGGTAAATATCATCTCCCCCCCCGGCTTTAAGACCCGCTTGGCCTCATCCAGAACCTTTTCCCGGTTGTCGCTGTGGAGAATTGCATCCTGCGACCAGACGATATCAAAGCTTTCATCTGGATAGGGAATGGTGTCAAAGCTGCCATCAACGACCTCAATCATATGATCCAGGCCCTGTTCCGCGTTCATTTTACGGCCGCGCGCATTCTCGGTTTCGCTTAAATTTAAAACCACAACCTCCCACCCGTAGGTTTTGGCCAGATATCGGGCGGAACCTGAAAACCCGCCGCCGAGATCAATGACCCGGGCTTTGCGGTTCAAAAATTCGGAACGGGATGCCATATGGTTTATAGTTCTACGACTAGCATCAAAAACCGAATCGTCATCTGCCTCATAAATGCCTAAATGCAAGTCTTCCCCGCCCCATATAGTATAATAGAATGTATGCGCATCGTCACTATCGTAGTAATCCTTAGTCGTTTTTACCGTACTTGAAAATTCCTGGTTGCTCATGCTTACCTCCTCTATATTTATCTAAAAATTCATAAAATCTACCATTCAAAGTTTTCGAAAAAGTGATTGAACCCGAGGGAACACTTTTATTTATTTTAATTTTACCTAATAATTATATTTTTTTATCTATAAGCTTATCTATTTTTTTCTAAATTTAAGTGTAATAAATTGATTATACTAATTTAAAATTTTTTATTTGTCAATAAATTTTTCCGAAAATTGATTATGTATTCAAATATTCACATGCTTGTAACAATTAAAATATACTTGACAAGGGCATTTGAGTTATATTAATTGTCCCTATTTGTTTATTCGGCTAATTCAAAAATATATGTAATCTCAACGAAATATTATTTTAGCAATAATTTCAAAAGGATGAAAAATAAAGAGTTGTTTTCCGACGGTTGCATTTCTGATGAAAATAGATATAAAATCCCGTCAAAGGCGGAACACACTGAAACTGAAAAATGAGCTCCCTGATGTTTGCCCGAAGACACCCATCCTAAAAATGAATAAATAATCTGATTTTTATTTAAAAATGAACATACTTAATATATATCCAGATTGAAGGAAATCAAAAAGCACATCCCCAATAAATAATAAACAGGTTGAAATTATGGCAGATATTTTTCCTTTCCGGGGCATCCGGTATAATATCGAAAAAATTGGCGATCTGGCCAATGTGGCCACACCCCCCTACGATGTCATTTCTGATGAAGAGCAGGACATGTATTATGAACGACATCCCAACAACATCATCCGTCTGGATAAAGGGAAAGAAACGGCAAATGATGATGGTCGGGATAATCCGTATACGCGGGCGGCGGAATATTTCAAAAACTGGCTTTCAGACGGCATTCTACTACAAGATAGAAACCCCTGTTTCTATTTAACCAGCGTTGAATTTACCATCAATGATCGGACATATACCCGTTTCGGATTAATTGCCCGGGTCAGGCTCGAGCCTTTTGAAAAAGGCATCATTCTTCCCCATGAAGAGACTTATTCCAAAATCAAGTCCGAACGCCTGGAGCTGATGAAGGCCTGCCACGCGAATTTCAGCCATATTTTTTCCATCTACACGGATAAAGACAATATTATGGATAGACTGAAATCGGCCGTATCGGACTCACCGCCGGAAAACGAGTTCACTGATGATGCCGGACACCATCATAAAATGTGGTGCATTGCCGATCCGAAAACCCAGGAGGCGGTGACGGAGAGCTTAAAAAAACGGCGGCTTTTTATTGCCGACGGCCATCACCGCTATGAAACCGCCCTGACCTACAGGGACTGGCTGGCTGAGAATACCCCCAATTTCGGGCCGGAGCATCCCGCGAATTTTATTATGATGTACCTGTGCTCAATCGAGGACCGGGGATTGATTATTCTCCCCACCCATCGTCTATTGACAAAGGTGTCCGCAGCTGAGCGAAACACTTTTATACACAAGGCGGATCACCACTTTGACATTCAAACGTTTTCCTTCGACGAGAATAACCCGGATCAGGAAAAGGCCCAAGCCCGTTCGAAACTGCTCGCAGCCATGGAAGCAGAAACGGATAAACATATCATCGGCGTGTATATAAAGGGCTATCCGGAGTTCTATGCGTTTACCCTCAAACCCGATGTGATGAAACAAAAATTCGGTAACGAAATCCCGGAACCTTTGCGAGAACTTGATGTCACAGTATTGACGCGGATTATTCTGACGGAACTCCTCGAATTTGATCATAAGGACCTGGATGATGAAACATTGATTAATTATACCAGCAATGCGACAGAGGCGATAGAGACGGTCGATAATGGTGAATACGACATGAGCTTTATTTTAAACCCCCCATCCAACGAACAGGTCCGTAATATTGCCGAGGCGGGATATACAATGCCGCGAAAAACAACTTTCTATTATCCCAAGGCCGTCACCGGACAGGTCATGAACAGTTTAGAAGCTTAAAAGGAGGCCTTCGATCGAAATCATTCAAACCCTGTCAACAGCTGCTGACCGATCTGAAAAACTACGCCAGAGCGGGAAAAAAATTGCGCTGGTGCCGACGATGGGATTTTTCCACGAAGGACACCTCGCTTTAATGCGCAAGGGACGGGAAATCTCTGACGATCTTGTCGTCAGCCTGTTTGTCAATCCAACCCAGTTCGGCCCCAATGAGGACTATGAAACCTATCCCCGGGATACGGACCGGGACTTGGCATTGGCTGAAGAGATTGGTGTGGATGCGGTTTTTATGCCGACGGCAGTGGAAATGTATCCGGAAGGGTTTCAAACATATGTGGATCAAGCGGATTTACCGAAACATCTCTGTGGATTGAGCCGGCCCGGTCATTTTCGGGGCGTATTGACGGTTGTGGCCAAGCTTTTCAATATCCTCCGGCCGCACATCGCCGTATTTGGAGAAAAAGATTACCAGCAGCTGGCCATAATTCGTCAAATGGCTAGGGACTTAAATTTTAACATCGATATTCGAAGCATCCCCACCATCAGAGAAGCAGACGGGCTTGCCATGAGTTCACGAAATACCCGTCTTGCGCCTGAACAGCGTAAAACGGCGCTAAGTCTTTATCAGTCGCTTCAGGCCGCAGGCAAAATTTTTCAAAAAGGGGAAAGACGAGCCGACCGTCTCATAAGTGAAGTAACTGATATGATAAAAAAATTTCCTGAGGCATCAATCGATTATGTTAAAATCAGCGATGCGCAAACCTTAGAGGACGTTTCTATTATTGATCGTCCGGTACTCATCTCGCTTGCGGTCAAGTTTGGGGATATCCGGTTGATTGACCATATCATGCTTGACCCGGGGTCCTGAGTTCAGCCTCAGACGGTTTGATAGATCCATGAAAAATGACCACATGAATGGAAATTTATTGTGATCAAATTCAATCAAAGGAGATAACTATGAATGGAAATCGTGTATTATTTACATCCGAATCCGTTACTGAAGGGCATCCGGATAAAGTGGCCGACGCCATATCCGATTCAATCCTTGACGCCATTATTGCGCAGGACAAGAAATGCCGTGTGGCATGTGAAACACTTGTAACTACGGGGTTGGCATTCATCGCCGGAGAGATAACCACCGAATGCTACGTGGATTTTCCCCAGGTTGTCCGTGAAACCATACGTGATATCGGCTACAGCTCATCCCGAATGGGATTTGACTGGGAAACCTGTGGCGTAGTCACCAGCATTGATCAGCAGTCACCCGATATCGCCCAGGGGGTGAATGTTGGTGAAGGCCTCTACAAAGAGCAAGGTGCTGGAGACCAGGGACTGATGTTCGGATTCGCCTCTGATGAGACGCCTGAGCTTATGCCCATGCCGATCATATATGCCCACAAACTCACCAAGCGCCTGGCCCAGGTCAGAAAACACGGCTCAATCGATTTTCTACGACCGGACGGCAAATCCCAGGTCACCGTTGAATATGAAGCGGGCGTTCCAAAACGAGTCGATACGATCGTGGTCTCCTCACAGCATAAGGGCGATGTCACCTACGAGGAGGTTCGAGAGGCCGTTATCGAGGAGGTGATCAAAAAAATTATTCCCAAAGAAATGATCGATGGGGATACCCGATACTTTATCAACCCGACCGGACGATTTGAGGTCGGCGGCCCAATGGGGGATTGTGGAGTGACGGGGCGAAAAATTATTGTGGACACCTATGGCGGCCAAGGAAGCCATGGCGGCGGATGTTTTTCCGGAAAAGATCCCACAAAAGTTGACCGGAGCGCTTCCTACATGGCGCGCCATGTCGCCAAAAACCTCGTTGCCGCCGGTCTGGCTAAAAAATGCGAGGTCCAGGTGGCCTATGCCATCGGGGTGGCCGAGCCGGTGTCGATTATGGTCGACTTTTTGAATACCGGTAAAATCCCTGAAGAAAAGGCGACTGAGATTATTAACGAGGTTTTTGATTTGAGGCCCGGTGCCATTATTGAATACCTTGATCTTCTCCGGCCTATATACAGAAAAACCGCAGCCTACGGCCATTTTGGCCGTAAAGATCCGGATTTTACATGGGAGCAAACCAACAAGGCGGAGGAAATAAAGGCGAAAGCCGGCATTTAGCATTTTAAATCAAGATACATACCGCCGGGGTTTTTAGAGGTCCCACCCCGGCGGTATTTTTTTATTTTGCCAGAGAATTGGCATCCATCACCACAACAACGCGGCATTTTTTCAAAAATGCCAGATGCTCAACAGAGCCCCTCAACCTGGCGGCGTCAGTGCCACTGATGACAATATTGGATGAGCCCGGCGGAAGAATCTTGAGCCCCTTGACAATTAGTGGATTGCCACCAACCCTGGCGTTGTCTTCAATATTCGTTATACTTGAAACATATTGACACATTCCGGCGTAAACGACATTCTCCCGGCTGGCATAAGCCGGACCATAGACCTCTTTGCCATCTTCATCTAGCACTTTAAAGCACATGGACGGCTTGATTGGCAAATCTCGAGCATCCACGACTAGCCCGGTATATTCCGAGGTGTTTCCCGCGCTTTCCGACTGCTCGCACTCGATTTCCTGAAGCCGAATGATAGTATCCGGAAGCACCATACTCGCAAAGTCCCCGGTCAAGGGAAATTCCAGGGTAATCTCCACAGGACCGGTGGATAAAAATACGGTTTGGATCACTTCGGCATTTTTCAATAAATTTTCAAACTTCGCTAAAAGCCTGTCACTTGTGCCTAAAAAATCAGCCACTGCCCCTGTCGGGGTCAACTGAACAGATTTAGCTGCTATCAGGAGGCGGCGGTATGCATTCTGCCGGGCCTTTGCCATGGCATGGTAAGGGACATGATGATTATCCCCCTGGATATGAATCTCGCCTCTTCCCACTGCCCGAATGACATGATCGGTCCAGTTAATCCAAGCTTTGTTTTTGGTTTTATCGGAAGGCGGCGTCTGGATACCATTCAGGGCTTTATTCGGTACGGTTATAACTTCCTGAGCCTTTGCTGCGCCCGCTAACGCGAACATGACCAACAAAAAAAACCATATAATGCCCCATTGCTTCATATCTTCTCCGTTCATGGTCATGGTCTGTCCGGCTTTTCTTCTAAGTAACTTCAAGGTGAAAGGTGAAAGGTACAAGGTTTAAGGTTAAAAAAATCAAAATCTTAGCCATGTAGGGCGGACAAACAAAGCGCATTCGTCAATTCCTGATCGGTTTATCGAGATTTGTACAATCAATGTAGTGGAAGGCTTTAGCCTTCCAGTGAACGCGGCTTGATGCATCGGCCGCTTCTGCGAATGACGGGCTAAAGCCCGTCTCTACATCGCATCTACCATAAAAGTTGCTTTTAGGATCGGTCCCGGCCCTTGGCCCGGGGGGGGTTACTTCCAAGGAACTTAACGGTATTAGGTTTTAGGTATTGGGTATTAGGTTAAAAAAATCAAAATCTTAGCCATATAGGGCGGATAAACAAAGCGCATTCGTCAATTCCT
>JAGYOX010000119.1 GCA_018399235.1 Desulfobacterales bacterium
GTATAAGAAGGGGGAAAAACGCTTTATGCCAAATTATCAAAATATCCTGATGGTTTACCCGGAAGTTCCCAGCAACACATACTGGAGTTTCAAATATGCGTTGAGGTTTATCCACAAAAAAAGCTCCATGCCGCCGCTTGGCCTGCTTACCGTGGCGGCCCTGTTTCCACCGGATTATCACCTGAAACTGGTGGACATGAATATCGAGCCCTTACGCGACGAGGATATTGAATGGGCGGATGCCGTATTTATATCAGCAATGATCGTGCAAAAGGAATCCATGCAATCCGTCATTGCCCGGTGCAACCAGATGAATGCCAGAGTGGTTTTAGGCGGACCCTATGCACATTCAAACCGCGAAGAAATCGAGGGCGTGGACCACTTCGTTCTCGGAGAAGTTGAAGAAACGCTCCAAACGTTTCTCTCCGACCTGGAAAATGGGACCGCCAAACACGTTTATCCGCTTCCCCCGCACCCGGATATCAGCAAAGCGCCCACACCGCGGTTTGATCTGTTGAAAATGAACGCCTACGGATCCATGGCGGTCCAGTATTCCCGGGGGTGCCCCTTCCATTGTGAGTTTTGCGATATCTGGATCATTTATGGGAATAAACCCCGCCTGAAATCAGCAGACGCCATGATCGCCGAAATGGAGGCGCTTTACCGGCAAAACTGGCGCGGCGCCGTATTTCTGGTGGATGATAACTTTATCGGCAATAAAAACCGGGCCAAGGCCGAACTGCTGCCTGCCCTGAAAAAGTGGCAGGAACAACACGGCTATCCGTTTCACTTTTACACCGAAGCCAGTATCAACATGGCATCAGATGACGAGCTTTTAACCGGCATGCGGGAAGCCGGCTTCAACGAGGTGTTTATCGGGATTGAGACGCCGGACAAGGAAGGCCTTAAAGAGACCGGCAAGGTCCAGAACCTTAAAACCGATATGGGAGAAGCAGTCAGGCATATCCAGAAGCATGGCATTGAGGTCATGGCCGGTTTCATCGTTGGCTTTGACCACGACAAGCCGGATATTTTCGAACGACAGATCAATTTTATCCAGCGAAATGGCATCCCAAAGGCCATGATCGGTCTTTTGACGGCACTTCCCGGAACCAAACTTTATCAGCGGTTAAAATCGGAGGGCCGGATTCTGGGTTCCTCAATCGGCAACAACACGCATGTGCTGTCCACTAATTTTAAAACCGTAATGGACAGCGAGCGGCTGAAGGAGGGCTACAAAAAAATACTGGCAAACATCTATGATTTCCGGCTCAAAAAGTATTTTGCCCGTTGCAACCGGCTGTTTGACAATATTGAATACACCGGCTATTTTCAGCGAAAAGTCAGCTTTCAGGAATTCAAAATATTTATCAAATCCCTTGTCCGCCAGCCGTTTACCCCTTATGGGTGGCAGTATTTGAAATTTTTAGGCCGTAATTTTTTAAAACATCGGGAGATTTTTGGAGAGGCCATCTCCATGAGCATCACCGGCCACCATTTTCACACCATCACGCAGGAGACCCTGAAAAAGGAAAAAACCGCCTCAATCCTGGAGGAGAAATACCGCTACTTTGCCCGATTGGTCAATCAGTACTCAAAGTCACTGGTAACGAATTCCATCGACAATATCGACTACGCGGCCAAGCTCTGGAAAAAACGGGTTAAACTACTGAAGGAGATGCAGCATAAAATCAATAAAATACATATTGACTTCAGGGAGGATTTGAACAGCCGCTACATGGAAATCTCAAAGCAGATGCGGGAACTTATGAATACATTTGAGCAGAAGGCCCTACCCACCAACAAATAAAGCCGGCATCAAATAGCCAATCAAAAGACCGGGCAGCACAGCACCCCTCCACAAATTAAACCGCTGCCCGGCCGACTCCTTGTTTTCATCTGCTTTAAATTGCAATTTCATACTTGACTTTTTGCTGAAAGGCTTATAATTTTTTCCATCAAATGATGGAAGCAGTTATTTGTATTAAATGCTGGGGCATTTATACGGCAACAAACATGGCGCGAAAGCCCTGTGTTCAAAAAGACCAACCCGCAGCCCATAACCTCAGGAGGCGTTACCCATGGATTTCAACCTATCCAAACCTCAGAAAGAAATTAAAAAAGCCGCGTGGGAATTTGCCAGGGGCAAATTTGATAAGGAAATGATTATTGAACAATCCAAAACGCAAACCTTCCCCATCGATATTTTGAAACAAGCCGGAGAACTCGGATTTATAGGGATCCATTTTGATGAGACTTACGAGGGGGGTGGATTGGGGCTCTTTGAAGATATTTTGGTGGGCGAAACCTTCTGCCAGAAGGATTCCACGCTTGGCGCCGCGCTCAAATTCTCCGCCTATGCCGCTGAATGCGTCCTCAGATTCGGGGATAAAGACCTCAAAGAAAAATTCATCCCCGCAATCGCCGGTGGCCAGATGATATCCACAGGCGCCTTTCTTGAACCCGATCAAGGCTATGACCTAAGCGACGTTAAAACAACGGCTAAAAAAGACGAGAATGAGTGGACTATAAACGGCGTAAAATCATTCGTCCCCTTCGGCGACCAAACGGATATCTACATTGCGCTCTGCGCCACAGACCTTGCGATTGAGCCAAAAACAAAGGGCATGTCCATGCTCTTGGTGGAATCAGACCGGGAAGGGGTCTCAACAGAAAAACGCATGGAAAAACTGGGTGGTCGGATGGTCCCGTTCGCCCAAGTCCGCTTTGAAAATGTCCGGGTGCCGCCTTCCAATTTAATCGGCAACGAGGGCATGGGATATGCCCAGCTCGAACGGTTTCTAATAGAAAACCGTATCCAGATCGCGGCAATGGCCTTGGGTACGGCCCAGGGAGCGCTTGACAGGGCACTCGCCTATATCAAGGAGCGCGAACAATTCGGAAAAAAACTGGCGCAGTTTCAGGTAACCCGTCACAAAATGGCCGATATGGCCGCCCGGATTGAAGCGGCGCGGTATCTGACCTATTACGCCGCCACCCGGTTCGATCAGGGCAAAGCTTCGAACCGGGATGCATCCATGGCAAAGTTGACGGCAACCGCAGCCGCAATGGCGGTAACCGATGAAGCGGTCCAGCTGCTGGGGGGGTACGGCTACATGACGGAATACGAGGTGGAGCATTTCTATCGTGACGCCAAGCACGCGGAAATCTTCCAGGGAACCCCGGAAGTGCAGAAGGATATCATCGCCGATGAGGTAATTGGAAAACTGAAACCCTGATGAGTTGACAAACAAGGAGCCATCTATGCAGATACTCAACTATACCGAAGCCCATCATCAATACCGTAAACGGTTGAGAGACTTCTTGAGCAACGAGGTCACGCCCTATGTAGACCAGTGGGAAAATGACCGGATTGTTCCGAAGTCTATCTGGCAACGCATGGGCGCTGAGGGATTTCTCTGTCCCTGCATATCGACCGATTACGGGGGTATGGGGGGGGATTTCCTATATGCGGTGATCGTGGCTGAGGAAATAGCCCGCACCAACCATACGGGGCTTTCCGCCCCGCTGCACAGTGATGTGGTGGTGCCCTATATCGACGCATTCGCCAATGAAGAGCAGAAAAAGAAATACCTCCCCGGATGCGTCTCCGGTGATATTGTCACGGCTGTTGCCATGACCGAGCCAGACGCGGGCAGTGACCTGGCCGGTCTAAGCACCACCGCGGAGGAAGACGGGGACGAAATCGTGATCAACGGCTCCAAAACATTTATCTCAAACGGCATCATTTCTGATCTAGTAATTGTGGCCGCCAAGGATCCGGCGATAGACAATCCGTACCAGGGGGTTTCGCTTTACCTCGTGGAAGACGGCACGCCTGGCTTTAAACGCGGCCGTCATCTTGATAAGATGGGGTTTTGGAGCCAGGATACCGCCGAACTTTTCTTCACCAACTGCCGAATCCCCAAAACAAACCTGATGGGGGAAAAGGGCCAGGGGTTTTACATGCTCATGCAAAAACTCCAGCAGGAACGGCTGGTCACCGCAATTGCCGCCCAAGCTGCGGCCGAATTAATCCTTGAATGGACCACCGACTATTGCAAAAGCCATACGGACGCCTCCGACAAACCGATCTCCAAAAACCAGGCCGTGCTTTTTGAAATAGTTGAAATGACGACAGAGGTCAAACTCGGGCGGACATTTATAGATAAACTGATCATGGAGCACATGGCCGGTGAAAACGTGGTCATCGAAACCTCCATGGCCAAATACTGGTGCACCGACCTATCCAAAAGAGTGTCCCAGAAAAGCCTCGACCTGCATGCCGACTTCGGGTTGACCGAAGAATGCCCTATAGCCCGGGGCTTTAGGGATCTCCGCGTCATGCCGATATTTGCGGGCACCAATGAGATCATGAAGCAGATTGCGGGGAAATTTATGGGTCTGTAAAAAAGTTTCCCCCGGGTTGAGTCCGGGACCGAGCCGACAGGCAACTTTTGTGACAGGTTATAAAATCTCAAATTTCAAATCTCAAAAAACAAACAATACCCAAATTCCAATGACCAAAATTCAAAACAATGTGGCGCTTGGCAACAGGGTTTGTTTTAAACATTGGGATTTGGTTTTTGGAATTTGTTTGTCATTTGAATATTGTGATTTGGGATTTAACCATGAGCCTTAAACCTTATACCTTGTACCTTTCACCTTACACCTTACACCTAAACCTTAAACCGATAAGTTACTTTATACTCATCCGGGATCTCCGCCACCGGGATCGGATCGATTTTGTGCCGGTTGGCCTGATGAAGCCGGCGAAAAATGGAAAGCACCTGCCTCTGCCGATCCGTCAGCCGGCTTTCATCGCCGGCGCTTTTGTCAAACCGCATGGCCCATTCCAGTTCATCATAGGTGGCGCCGATCTGGGCCTCATCGCTTCGATTATCCGCCCACAGACCGTCCGTTGGTGTCGCCTGTAAGATGGCGTCGATAATCCCCAAGCTTCTACCGACCTCATAGACTTCGGATTTCATCAAATCCGCGATGGGTGATATGTCCACCCCCCCATCCCCGTATTTCGTAAAAAAGCCTACGCCGAAGTCCTCGATTTTATTGCCGGTTCCAGCCACCAGCAGGCGATAATGCGAGGCATAGGCGTAAAGCGTGACCATACGTAGCCTGGAGCGGGTGTTGGCCATGGTCAGGCCGTCCTGTAAATCGGGGGGGAGGCTCTTTTCAATGGCTTCGAATACCGGCGTCAGGTCGACGGTAATACCCTGGACATCCGGGAATTGGTTTTTTAGCCAGTTGAGATGGTTGCCCGCGAGTACCAGCTGGTCTGGAGGGCTATAGATCGGCATGGTGAGCAAGTACACCGTCCGGCCGGTTTTGGCGCACAGGGTGGAAGTGACGGCCGAATCAATGCCGCCGGAGATGCCTACCGCAAACCCGTTCATTCCAGCCTGATCGCAATAGCCGGCAAGCCATTCCACAATATGGTCAATCACTTTTTCGGTCTGCATCCGTTTTTCCCCCGCTTTTTTCTGTTTTTCTCTGCCTGACCGATTCCAGCCATTCGGCCTGCTCTTCCTGGTACTCCGCCTCCGTCTGCTTCCACCGGGAATAGTCGGTTTCTTCTGGTTTCGGCCGCCGGCTCTGGAATGTTTTGAAAAGTGCCTTCAGCCGATCAATCCATTCTTTCTTTTCGTTTTTTTCATTCATCATAAAAAGCCTTTAGATGGAAATAAATTCAATGGGAGCATCCTATTTAATATAAGTTTTGTAAAAAAAATCCGGTAAGGCAAGAGCTTTTATATAAGTTGCTTTTAGTCATTTAAAGTTATTTTTTTCTAAAATTTTTAATACTAATAATTAAATTGACATTAATGGATTAATTTAGATATAAAACGACTTTTAGTGCCGGGTTAACCTGTTTTTAATTCAAAAAGGAGGCTCCATGAAATTCAAGCCCATTTTTTTTACCATCCTATTTTTATGCTCCTTTTTATGCTGCCTGCCGGGAAGCGCTTTTGCCGAGGAAGCCCAGGATGAGCCGGTCTATAAACTAGGAGAAGTCGTTGTGTCCGGCGAAATGACGGACATTGACGACGTCGCCATCTCGGATACCATCACCGCGGAAGAAATCAAGGCGACAAACAGCCGAACGGTGGCGGAAGCCTTAAAATTCGCGCCGGGCGTGGTAATGACGCGCGGCCGAAAAAACGAACCCTCAATCTCCGTACATGGCTTCAGCCAGGAGAAAAGCCTTTTTTTAATCGACGGCATTCCCTATTATGAAACCTTTTACGGAAAACTCAACCTCGACCAGATCCCGGCTGAAATGATTTCAAAAATCGAAGTCACCAAAAACGCCCCCTCTGTTCTTTATGGCCCCAACGCCCAAATCGCAGTGATCAATATTATCACCAAACAGGGCACGCCGGAGCCCAGCTTTAACGTCAGGGCGGATGTCGGGGAATATGACACGTTCAGCACATCGTTTTCCCATGGCAACCAAATTGGTAACATCAACTACTGGATGAGTTATATGCACAGGGAATCCGATGGATGGCGAATGTCTCATGATTTTAACCCGGAAACCGCAAAAAAAAAGGCAAAATGGATGCCAAACAAAAACGGCATCCATGAGGACGGCGGATTTCGCGAAAACTCGAACTATAATAATAACAGATTCTGGGCCCGGGTCGGCCTGACCCCGTCTGCAAATTCCGAATACTTTTTCAGCTTTCATACCATTCAGTCGGATTTCGGCCACCCACCGGCAACAAACGAATACAAGCTTATTCCGCTGAGTAATGATTCCCCGGGCTTTACAACATTTTCCCGGTTTGACAAATATGATGACTGGGGCGTTGATTTAAGCGGACGGCATGATTTTTCGGAAAACTTCACCATCCGCGGCAAGCTGTTTTACCACGACCACGTGGATGAATACGAAAGCTACGACAGTGCTGAATATGATAAGATTATCAATGTAAGCAAGTGGCAGGATGACATCATCGGCGGCAACCTGATTACAGATTTCTCCCTGGCGGACTGGCACAAGGGGCATGTTTCCGTCCATTACTGGGCAGACCACCACAGGGCCAGGGATAATGATCTTCCGTTTAATGAATACTATTCCCATATCGGCTCTGTGGGCACCGAGCAGGAATGGATCAGCGGCTTCGGCCTGTCGGTTTTTGCCGGGGTCAGCTATGACTGGTTCCGGGTCAGCGATGCCGAAGATTATAAATTTGACGATAATGACAACTTTATCGGCCAGGAAGATAAGGATACGGAGGGCGCAGATGCTGAAGTAAACCCCATGATCGGGTTCAACTGGACACTGGAGAACACGGAATTTTACGGGTCTGTGGCAAAAAAGACCAGATTCCCCACCCTGTTTCAACTCTATACTAGCCAAGGCGGCAACCCTGACCTGGATGCAGAGGAAAGCACTAACTACACCCTGGGCTTGCAGCATAACTTCTGCGCATGGCTCAGCTTTGAACTGGCCGGCTTTTACCATGACATTGATGATTATATCTCCCGGGATTATTACGAGGATGATTATACCGGGGTTGATCTGTATGACAATATGGCGGAGATGGCCATGCGCGGTTTTGAAACCTCCCTGCATCTGCGGCCGTGTGATTATTTCGGACTGAACCTGGATTATACCTATAATAACGCGAAAAATGAAAGCGAAAACCGGCTCACCAGACGGGTAGTCGGCGTGCCGGAGCATAAATACGGCGTCGGCTGTGATATCACCATCCCCAAAATTCTTGCTAAGCTGAATCTGCGGGGAATATACGTGGATGAGATGTACACCCAGCTGCCGGCGGTAACAGATAAAAATCCGAAAGAGACGGAGAAAGTCGAGCACTATTTTATCCTGAACACCCGCCTGTCCACCAAAAAATATTACGACAGGGTCAGCGCCTATGCGGAGGTGGACAACATTTTCGACTATGACTATGAGCAGGAACGCGGTTTTCCCGGACGGGGAAGAAATTTCCGCGTGGGATTTGAGGCGCAGTTATAGCTAACCCATGCTGCAGCCATCAAACATCTTGCCACAAAATACCCCCAATCAATGGAATTGAAAACCCAAAAACCAAGGAGGAAAAAAATGCCGACAGCATACCGCCATTTAATGCGAACAAGTCTAATTTTCTTATTCATCTGCCTGGCATCCGCTTTATCCGCTGATGCCTCATCATCACCGGTTCTCGAGATAACCGGAAATGTAAAACACGAACTCAGCCTGACCATCGAAGACCTGAAAGCCTATCAGAGCGTTGGAAGCCAACGGAATGGGGTAACCATTGATCACGATTTCAACGGAAACTTTTATTTCCGCGGGGTGCCGTTAAACACACTGCTCAAAGCCGCAGAAATCCAAAAAGGGGAGGTAGACTTTAAAAAGCCCATCGACATGGCGGTCAGCGTAAAGACCGGGGACAGCCGAATCGCCCTATCATGGGGCGAAATATTTTACAGGAATCCGGCAACAGTTTTTATCGCCTACAGCGCAACCCCCATACTGCCGCATAAAAGCTGCGCCTCCTGCCACCAGGCCGAGGAATACGAACCCGTGATGGCGAAATACCATCGAACCCTCCGTTTTCCCAAACTCATCCTCACTCAGGACAAATATTCAGACCGATGCCTGGAGGGGATAAAAGAAATCGAGGTCATCCAAATCCCTATGGATGAGCATTCGGAGACACCGGAATTACTTTTTTCCGAAAAATTCGTTATTAAAGGGACGGAGCCGTCGAAGAAAGTATTCGAACAGCTGGATGATTTAGCGGAATTTCATAAACAATCGGAATCCTACACCGTGGGAGAGGGTAAAGGGTTTCACGGCTTTCACACCTATGGCGGATACCGGCTGTTGGACGTGTTGGGGCAGGCAAACCTGAAAGCCGATCTTAACAGTGTTTTTCTGGTAACCGCGCCTGACAACTACCGGGCGGTATTTTCTTACGGCGAGATCTATTTGAATCCCGCCGGTCAACGAATGATGCTGGCGTCTCAAGACGATGAAAAGCCGTTGGAAGAGGGCGGCAAGTATGGTTTAATCATACCGGACGACCTGATGGCGGACCGGTGTGTCCAGGCCGTGGAATTGATTCAAAAAATTCGGTTAAAATAGATCCGGTATCTCCTTGTATATGCTTTTCGGGAACTCGCACTTGGACTTTGCCCGGGTGCGATGCGAATCCTACGGCTACGAATATCTGCTGGCGTTTTCATGTAAGCGCCGGCGTTTCAGTTAAAGTGCCCAACTGATCAAGAAAATCCTTTGGCGCCAATACCTTAATGCCCATGTAATTTTCTATTTCAAGAACGGCCTTATCACCGGAAATGACAGCAGCCGCCTTCAGGGCCACGGCGCATTCAATAAATTTGTTGTCATCCGGATCTTCATCGATCACATGAAGTATCGGTGTTTGCGCCGTAAAAACAACATGAAATCCCTGGGCAAACAGATCCAAAAGTTCTTCAAGTTCCTTTTCGTTCTGGAGTCCCATCCGCTGAAGTATTTCAACATACTCATCAATAATGTCTTTACTCAGACACAAATGGATTTTCCCGGTCTTCCACAGATCAATGATTTTTTTCGGATTCCCACCAAAAAAGGAAGAGACAAATACATTGGTATCTACTACAACTTTAATCATTTACCGGATCTCAATTCGTCAATTATCCGCTGGATGTCGGCCGGACCATTTCCTTTTGCTTTGAGCTTATTGCCAACCCGATCCCACAATTCATCTACATATGACCCGATATCACGATCTTGCACATATGCTTCCAGCAATTCCCGGACCACCTGGCTGACGTTTTTCCCGTCAGATCTTGCAAAATTGTTTACCTTGGCCTTCAACTCAGGATCGATCCGAACAATCATTTGCGCGCTCATTTAAAATCCTCCTTGAACTTTGTTATATTGTATTAACAATATATATGGAACTGTTGTACATGTCAAGACAAGCGTTAAGATAATCCAAATTTTGGTAGAGTTTATTTGTTTAAGCGGAGAAGCGAAAAATTTTAATGCAATTGCATAACCGAACTCAGAAACGATAGATCCGGTTATGAATTTTGGCAATATCGTAAAAAGCGATTTATTCCGTTGGCGAGGCATTTTTGTAGAAAGGAACTTTTGCGACAGATTAAAGGCAATGAGGCACTAAGCTTTTGATTTTTTTAACCTAATACCCTAAACCTTAAACTTAAACCGTTAAGTTCCTTGGAAGTAACCCCCCCCGGGCCGAGGCCCGGGACCA
>JAGYOX010000012.1 GCA_018399235.1 Desulfobacterales bacterium
TAAGGCTGTTCGTTCTGTTTTGATAAGCCTTGCGCCATGCTTTTATATCTTCATGGCTTGAATCACTTATAACCCCGGCTGTCATCCATCTTTGGGCAAAGATTTCAACTAACCTTTCCATGAGCTCTATTTCATAAGGGGAAAAATAGTCTAAATCCGGCTCACCCTGGGTAGCTACATATTCCCCATAATCATTTTTCTTGAAGCTGTATTTATCTGTATCTTTTTTGTCTTTGTAGATTTCCATTGGAACCGGCCCCCGTTCCATCGCACAGTATGTTAATTCAATAGCGGGCTTACCGGTTTCCCTTATGCTTGTAAAATCAAGAAAAGCTAAGTATTTGTAAAGGTGGGTTTGATAAAGAGGCCTCTTGGCTTTTTTGTAATGTCTCTTGGCAAAAAAAGCTACTGCATTTTTAATTTTTTCTTCTCTATAGGGAATCATAGTTTCTTATCCCTCTGATAAATTGTACCTTTATAAAAATCATATAATACAAGAAATAATAAAATGCAAATATACTTAAAAATGTCAAATAAAAATCTCGACTCCCACTCCGGCGACCGGGATTTTTCATGTTGACAAATATACCCTGCAAAATATAGAAAATGGGTGCGTATAGGGTGCAGATTCTTGCAAGTTACACGCACCCGGAGGTCATTAAAAATATATAACTTATTGAAATTATTAAAACTACTTGAATCCGGCCTTCGGCACCACTAAAAAATTTAGCCTTGTCTTCTTGAAGTGGCCTCTGCAAGGTTTGTTTGTGGATAGAAAACAGGTGTAAGATTGAGTTTCAGGAAATTACCGCCCAGCCTACGTAAAATTTACAAACCCCTTCATTTTTATACAATCAAACTGCCATTTATATATATCATGATACCAATCGGGTTTATTTTTGAATACCTGATTACATTTCCGTTTATTATCCTTGCATGGCTTGACCGGCCTTCATCAAAAAAACGCCGCCGCAACTGTTAACCCTTATTGGGCTTGGATCAACCGGGGATGCTACGTATTCAATTCAGGCATCCGGGCATAAAGCGCCTTTCGGGTAAACCGGCCGGGCGCTTAAAAGGTGCTCCGCTTCTCCTAATATCAGTGGATTTAACACAGTTTGACAATTTATACCGTTCATTTTAAATTTAAATAAGATAATCATATTTTAAGTCAGGGAATAAAATAAATTGCTAAACAGATATTTTTTCCGAACATCAATGCGGGGTGGTAAATCTAATGCAGATGTGAAGGAAAAAGAAGAGGAAAAGGAAGAGGAGAAAGAGGAACCCTTTTACCTTTGCCGCCAGTGCCTAAACCCCATTACGCCGAAATCGGCAAAAATTATTGTCAGCGGTTCCCATCAGCACACATTTGCCAATCCCCATGGTATGGTATTTGATATTGGTTGTTTCAGCATTGCCGAAGGATGCGGGGCGGTTGGTATGCCCACAGACGAGTTCACCTGGTTTACCGGTTATATATGGAGAGTCGTCCTTTGCCGGGCCTGCCTGACCCATATGGGCTGGTTGTTTACCTCTGCTGGTAATGACAGTTTCTTTGGCCTGATCTTGGATCGCCTAATTGAATCCGAAAATTGATGGCTTTGTAAAAAGTCGATTTTGAGACGGCAAAATTTCCTTTTATTTTCTGTTTGTTTATAGTATAAAGGAAGTGAAAAGTTCAGCTTTTACCTGAAACTTTAGAGAGGCTGGCATGAAAAATAACAGAGTTGCCCCTCATCCTTACAGAATTTTCTGGCTGATGCTCTTCCTAATCGGTCCTCTGCTCATGGTTTCTTCCGATAGCGCTCATTCAGAAATGGTAATGAATGAACTCTCAGAAATACAAGATGCTGTATTCCATTTATCACCCCGAAGCTATACATTTGATGCTGAATCATACAAGGCCGATCAGTATATAGATCTTGACCAGGCGGAATTTTTCATCTGGGCCGCGGAACCCCCTAAAAATCTTGAGGCAGATGGAAATTACCCTTACAGGGTGGTGGACCATAACGTGCGAGACAATGATTTGGAAATTACTTTAAGTTATGCGTGTGCCGGCTGTCCTTCCCAACACAGACTATACCTGAGTCGCGACGACATTTTTAAATCAGAATACATCGATCGATCGTTTCCCCTTGCCCCTCCGGATGATCGCAGATATCGCCATCATTTTCGTGAAACTAAACACAAGAAGCCGGGATACCAAAAGCGGATGAATCCACCGAGATTTTTCGAGGGCGCCTATGATGTTCGAGAACCCTTTCACCATCAACGCGTAGAAATGGTATATTTTGGATATGATCGTGAGATTGATAAGAGCGAGGCTTTGCATAGATCACCTGATGGGAGCGATCTTAACGGCTATATGGAGGGTGCATATATACATGCCAAGGGTTGTGTAACCGTCTGGGTAGGTGAAACCCATTTTTTTGATCGGTGTTCATTTGAAAGTAAAGAGCCAGAATACACAGGCAGATGCGACTGTTCTCCTAAAAAACTGACTCAACCGGCTAAACATAGAAGAGACGAATATTTAGAGAAATGGAATTTTCCAGTGTGCCCAATTGAAAGAAAAGAACCGCCATTTACAGGCAGATGCGGCTGCAGCGGAAATTAAACCGGCCTCTTCAGCCGCTCCCCCGCTTCTTACATATCTTTAGAAAATGGATTATCCCTTTTGCACCTTGAAACTCTCCTTTACATGGTTGAGTTTAAAAAAAATCGAATGATTTTAAACTTAGAGGATTTAAGGTTTTCTAAACGATCCGCTTTTTTATTGACTTAATTTTATAACTATCCTAATAGGTATAGATTTTTGTTATAAAATTTAATAATTAAAGAGAGAGTATGTACGCTAACATCGAAAAAGTCAGAAACATAGGGATCAGCGCCCATATTGATTCGGGAAAGACAACCCTGACCGAAAGAATTCTGTATTTAACCAAACGAATTCATAAAATACATGAAGTGCGGGGCAAAGACGGTGTCGGGGCAACCATGGATTCAATGGCCCTCGAAAAAGAAAGGGGCATTACCATCGCCTCTGCAGCGACTTACTGTGAATGGGGTGAAAACGAGATCAATATTATCGACACGCCGGGTCACGTCGACTTTACCATTGAAGTTGAGCGGGCGCTGCGTGTTCTTGATGGAGCGGTGATGGTTTTGTGCGCGGTTGGCGGGGTACAATCACAGTCTATAACTGTCGACCAGCAGATGAAGCGATACAATGTCCCTTGTATTGCATTTATTAACAAGTGCGACAGAAGCGGCGCAAATCCCTTCCGGGTGATCAACCAGCTAAAAGAAAAATTGGGCCATAATGCGGTGGCTTTACAGATACCGATCGGGCTTGAAGCTGATCATAAAGGAATTATAGACCTCATATCAATGAAAGCCTTATATTTTGAGGGTGAATTTGGCGATAAGGTGCGTGAGGATAAAATTCCCGATGTTTTTGCTGAAACCGCCCGCCAGAAAAGAGAAGAACTCATTGACGCGGCCTCTATGTTTTCTGATAAATTGACGGAGCTTGCACTTGAAGATCAGGATGTACCTGAAGACCTGTTAATTAATGCCATACGCGCAGGGGCGCTGAAAAGGGAATTGACCCCTGTGTTTATGGGCTCGGCATATAAGAATAAAGGCGTACAGCCGCTTCTAGATGGCGTCGATCGGTATCTCCCCTCCCCTACTGATGTGGAAAATGTTGCCCTTGATATAGACAATGATGAGACGCCGGTAAAACTCTCCTGTAGCACAAATGAACCGCTTGTGGCGCTTGCCTTTAAACTTGAAGAAGGGAAATACGGGCAGCTGACCTATATTCGGGTTTACCAGGGGGAGTTAAAAAAGGGGGATACAGCCATTAACGCCCGAACCGGACAAACGGTAAAATTCGGACGTGTAGTGCGTATGCACGCGGATCAAATGGAAGAGATTGACCGTATACCCGCCGGCTATATCGGCGCCTTCTTCGGCATAGATTGTGTATCCGGAGACTCTTTTACATCAAAAAGCAATAAGATCTCAATGACTTCCATGTATATCCCCAAACCGGTCATATCGCTTGCCGTTCAGGCCAATGACATAAAGTCTGAAACCAATATGGCAAAGGCCTTAAACCGGTTTACCAAGGAAGACCCGACATTTACCACATTTATAAATGAAGAGACAGGGGATACGTTAATTTCCGGTATGGGGGAATTGCATCTGGAAGTCTACCTCGAACGTATGCGCAGGGAGTACAACGCATCCATATCGGTCGGGGAGCCGCGTGTCGCCTATCGCGAAACCATCACCAGGGAAAGCACCTTTGACTACACACATAAAAAACAAACCGGCGGTGCCGGACAGTTCGGCCGGATAGCCGGCTTCATCGAACCTTTTCCCGAAGAAGAATTTGTTTTTGAAGACCGGATCTCCGGCGGTGTAATCCCCACACATTTTATCCCGGCCTGTGAAAAGGGCTTCAAAGAATGCATGACAAAAGGCCCAGCCTTTAAATATCCGGTCACCGGTATAAAGGTGACAATCAATGACGGCGCCAGCCATTCGGTTGATTCCTCTGAAATGGCATTTAAAGCTGCAGCCAAAGGAGCGTTTCGTCAGGCATACAACAAGGCGGCGCCCGTCCTGCTTGAGCCTGTCATGAAGGTGGTCGTTGAAACGCCTTCGGAATTCCAAGGAACTGTCATGGGAACGCTAACCCAGAGACGGGGGATTATTGTCGGCTCCCAGGATGAAGGCGCGTCAAGCATTATTGAAGCCCGGGTACCACTTGCTGAAATGTTTGGCTACACCACCGTGCTTCGCTCGTTAACCCAGGGCAAAGCCCAGTTTACAATGGAATTTTTTACCTATAAACAGGTGCCGCAATCTATTGCTGAGGAAGTTATTAAAAAAAATGAAAAAGCCACAAAGACCGGAACCTGACAATTCATAGATAAAGGGATGGGAAAAACTATGCTTAAAAAATCATTGATTATTCGTGATCCACTAAAGCTTCTCGGCCTGGAAACAGATCAAACCTTTCAGGAAAGGGGTTGCGGGGCTATTTTTGCAAGAGCTGGCGTGGGAAAAACCGCCTTACTGGTTCAGCTTGCCATCAATAGCCTATTACAGGAAAAGCCTGTGCTCCATATCAGTTTGAAAGACCCCGTGGACAAGGTAGACCTTTGGTACAAAGAAGTTTTTCAGAATATAACGAAACTCAATGATATCCGCCCGGCGGATCGGCTCTGGGACGAAATGCTTCCCTACCGGTTTATCATGACTTTTGAAAGCAGCTCGTTCAGTCTGGACAGACTGATGGATAAAATAGAAGAATTGCGCTCCCAGAAAATTTTTTCACCAAAATTGATAATGATAGACGGCTTTTCGATAACAGATGCCAATCCTGAAGAATTGGACAGGCTCAAAGAATTCGCATTGGCCAATGGTTTCATTATTTGGTTTACCATCCGCGGCCATCGAGGTGAATCGCAAGCGCCCAACACTTTCTCCTTGGAGTTTGTCAATCATTACGGAGACTTTTTTGATGTCATCCTCCAGCTTTCTCCGGAAAAGGACCAGGTTCAGGTTAAACCCTTAAAAAAAGAAACCGCGAACCAGCCGCATCTGTTCCTTGATCCGTCAACCCTACTGATACGAGAAAATAGGGTTTAATAATGGCATAGTCAGGCCCCCTCCTTATAACGGTTCAACGGTTTTAAAATCGCTCGTTAAATAAAATATCCTGGCCCAAAGGACCAGGTTTTTTACAATCGAATAAAGCCCTGACAATTTCGTAAAAAGCGATTTATTCCGCTGGCGCGGCATTTTTGCAGAAAGGAACTTTTGCGACAGGTTAAAGGCACTAAGGCACTGAGGCACTAAGCTTTTGATTTTTTTAACCTTATACCTTATACCCTATACCTTAAACCGTTAAGTTACTTAGAAGGTTCCTCCCCCCATGAACTTTACGTTTTGGGTAAATTTATTTTAATTGCAGAATATTAAATTAAGTGTTATGAAAAAAAGACGCGTTAATTTTTGAAATAATAACATGGTTTAGGAAAGTAAATTTGAGTCTCACTTACTTAACTCTCAAAAAGGGGAATCGCTTATGAAATTGTCCGCCCGGATTCTCTTATCCACATTTTTATCTTTTTCAATTACTCTTGTGTTTTTGGGTCAGGGCTATGCCAAGCCGACCTGCGGTATTTTATGGTTTTATCCGGATAAAGCATCGACGGAGAACTATGAAAGCCGTTATATTACCAACCGTTATACTCTTTTGCTGGATCAATTGAATATTTATGAGGTGATCCCACCGGAAGAGATTGAACAGTCAATCGGTGCAGACCAGATGATGGAGCCGTGCAAGGAAAAAGGGTGTGCAATAGATATTGGAAAAAAGGTCGATGCTGATTACATGATTTACGGGACGTTGGGCCATGTCGGTAAATTATTCTCCATGGAAACGAGTTTTGTTAATGTCGAAACCGCTAATATTGTAAATTCGACTGTTACTGACTTTGAGGGCACACAGGACGAATTTATTAAAGAGGCGCCACCCCATAACATCCGCTCGTTGCTTAATGTGCAGCAAACGCCACCCGATTGGGGGGCACCGACTGTACCGACAGAAGAGGTTGAAAAAGCGCCACCAGAAAAAGCTAGGCCTATAGAGAAAGAGAAAAAGAAGAAGAAAATAAAGGCCAAACCAAAAAAAGAGAAAGAACTCTCCTTTGGCCCTAGAATCGGTGGGGGCCTAAGCGACCGGGGGGTTGCTGAGTTTGGAATCGGATTTGAGGTGCAGTATTCCCATCTTTCGTTAACGGTCTTGGGAAATGATGACGGAGTTAGCGGTGGAATTTCATATTACTTGAATGCCGCGGGCAACTCGCCCTATATAGCCCTGGTGGGCATTTACTATGATGAAGATACTGGAACTGATGAAATCGGACGAATAATCGGGCTCATGGCCGGTTATCGATACTGTATAACGGAGAATCTGGATGTGAATGCCGGTATTGGTATCGGATACAACAACTGGGACCAGACCGAAGGGGATAGGGATGATGACGACGAATGTGTGCCGCTTGGCATGATATCCATTGGGTATATGTTTTAAACGCCTTTAAAAAGACTGGTAACTGTTTTACCGGCACGTTGATAATAAAAATCAAACTTTCAAGGGTTGTGGGGCACTGTTAAATGGCTTCGCAACCCTTTTTTTGTCCTTCTGTATTGCCATACGCCGATGCCGCTTTTTCGCGTGAAATGAAATCATTGACAGATATGCTCCTTTTTTTTATTAAATTGTTCTTGCTTTAATCAATGATAAACTTCGATGGTATTGTCGATAATAATATAGGGAGGCCGTATTGTATTCAAAAATCCTTGTCCTTCAGTTTCCCAGCGGCGAAGTGAAGAAGCCTCTTGTCTGTTACTTGACCAAGTATTATGACCTGACATTCAATATTTTAAAAGCCACAATCTTCCCTCGCAAAGAGGGTATCATGGTTCTGGAGCTCTCGGGTTCCAAAAAAAATTTTAAAAATGGTGTTCAATATTTGAGAAACCAGGGTGTTGTTGTTAAAAACGCCTCTCAGGAAGTCACGCGGGACAACTCAAAATGCATTCATTGCGGCGCATGCACGGCTGTCTGCCCGACCGGCGCACTCTCTATTAAACGCCCGGAAATGTCAGTTGTCTTTGATCAAAAAAAATGCAGCGTCTGCGAACTTTGTGTTCGGGCTTGCCTGACGCGGGCCATGAAAATCCAGCCCTCATCAGAAACTTTTTTTGAATGATACAGACCACCGCAGTTGCAGTAAGCGGCGGCCTTGACTCCCTGGTTGCCGCCTATCTCTTGAAAAAATCCGGCCATCAAATTTTCGGCATCCATTTTGTATCAGGTTATGAGACCCCCCATTCTGAAAATATCTTTAAAGACAAAGAGCCGGGTTCAAAATTCTTCATCCTGCCGGATAACCATCCGCTTTCAGCATTAAAGAACTTGCTGGGTATAGAAATATGGGCCATCGACTGCCGCCGGCTGTTTAATCAGAAGATTGTCGAGTATTTTATTGGATCCTATTTAAAAGGAGAGACACCAAATCCCTGCATGGTTTGCAATTCTACTATAAAGTTAGGTTTTATGCTGGAGGCGGCACGTCAAATGGGGGCTTCGCATCTAGCTACCGGCCATTACGCCATTTGTGAAGAAATCCCCCAAAACAGTTATTTCCTAAAAAAAGGCTGGGATCAAAGCAAGGAACAATCCTATTTTCTGGCCATGCTGAACCAGTCACAGCTGGCCCATGCAAATTTTCCCCTGGGTCGGATGACCAAGGAAGAGGTCAGCCAGATAGCCGCAGCAAATAAACTGGTACCGGTTTCCAGGCATGAGAGCCAGGATATCTGCTTCGTCAAAAATCAACACTATAGCAAGTTTCTGGCTGAACACGGGGGGCTTAAACCGGTTGCAGGCGAAATCGTTGATGTTCACGGAAAATACTTGGGCAAACATCAGGGACTGCACCGCTATACCATCGGCCAGCGCCGGGGAATCAACAGCCCGTCCACTGAACCGTATTACGTAATCCGCCTGGATACGGACAACAATCGACTGATTGTCGGTTCAAAAAAAAATTTATACCGGCATGAATGCAAGATTTATCAAATCAACTGGATTCCTTATAAACCCAAAAAATCAGTTCGCGTGAGGACTAAAATCCGCTATCGCCATGATCCGGCTGACTCCGAAATTTTTCCAACAGGTGAAGACACGGCGACTATTCGCTTTTCCCATCCACAACCGGCTGTAACCCCGGGTCAAGCCGCGGTATGCTATCATGGGGATCGGGTAATTGCGGGGGGATGGATTTATGAATAAAAAACCCATCCCCCGATACCGGATCAAAACACTGGGTTGCCGCGTTAACCAGTATGAGTCCGAATCCATTGCCGCGGCATTGGGATTGAATGGATGGGCGCATGCCGAAAAAACGGATTCTCCCGATCTTTTTATCGTCAATACCTGTACGGTCACCTCCAAAGCCGCCATGCAATCAAGGCAAGCCGTCCGGCATGCCATCAGGGAATTTCCAAAGGCCGCCATTCTGGTCACTGGTTGCTATACTCAATCAGAGCCAGAGGTCTTTTTCGAGATTCCAGGCGTGAATTATGTCATTGGAAATACGGACAAACACCGAATCCCCGAAATTATAAGGCAGACGTATCCAAACCGGATACCCAAGGCGCAGATTATCTGCAATCCAATTAACAGACTCCGGAAATTCGAGCCCACTCCCCTGCCAAAGCTCGACTGCCGCGCCCGCCCCTATTTGAAAATTCAGGACGGATGTGAAGATTTCTGCACATATTGCATTGTCCCGTATACGCGGGGGCCGAGCCGAAGCCTTCCCCCGGATACGGTGATGGAAATGATCGGTCAACTTTCAACCGATGGGGCAGGAGAAGCCGTGTTGACCGGCATCCACCTCGGCCGTTACGGACTCGACTTATCCCCGCAAACGAGCCTATACGCCCTGCTCCAAATGATAGACGCCGCCGATGCCATTGACCGGATTCGCCTGAGTTCCATTGAACCCGGGGAATTGTCCAGCGAAATCATTCAAATGGCAGCAAAGAATCGGCGCATCCGGCCGCATTTTCATATTCCTCTGCAAAGCGGGGATAGAACCATACTTGAAAGAATGAAACGCCCGTACACGCCCGAACTTTTCAAAGCGCTGGTCCTTTCGATACGGGAGGATATTGCCGATGCCGCCATCGGTGTCGATGTTCTGGTCGGCTTTCCCGGAGAAGATGAACAGGCATTCGCTAACACATACAATCTTCTGGAATCGCTGCCGATCACCTATCTGCATGTTTTTCCCTTTTCCCCCCGCCGAAAAACCCCGGCTAGCAATTATCCGTGTCAGGTGGCGACAAAAACCATCAAAAGCCGGTGTTCCCTGCTTCGCCAGCTCGGTGCGGCCAAGAAAACTGAATTTTATCAAAAACAGATAGGGCGAACGGTTGAGGTCATTCTCGAGGACAAACCGGATCCTTCTTCCGGCCGACTAAAGGGAATCAGCGCCAATTATATTAATGTCTTTACAGACGGTTCAAATAGGTATAAAAACAGGCAAATAAAATGCCGGCTGACCGGACCCGTTCTCCCGCATGCGATAATCGGTAAGATCGTTGAATAGTTGACTCCAGACAAACTTATTGGATCTGAAAAGTGGAAAGGAGAGCCATGAAAAACGTTGAGCAACCCCAAAAAAAGACATTTTCGATTTCCGACCTCGCTGATGAACTTGATATAAGTACCCGGGCCATACGGTTTTATGAAGAAAAGGGGTTGATCCTGCCCAACCGAACAAACGGCAATCACCGGATATATCGAAAGCGCGACCGGGCCCGGTTGAAACTCATCTTGCGGGGTAAACGGCTGGGGTATTCACTGGATGAAATCGCTGAAATGATCGGCATGGCAGAGTTTGACATGGATGAAATCGACCAGCTGAAGAAAAGCCTTGCCTACGGGGATAAAAAATTGAAGGAAATCGATGAACGCATGGAAGAGCTCCAGATTTTAAAACAGGATATCCTGGCTATAAGGGAAAAAATTGTGAATCGCTTGGCCGAAATCGAATAGTTTTTTTGTTCAGTCTTGAAAAATCTGGTCCTTTGGGCGAGGTCAAAGATAGGGGGTTCTGTCTTTGCATATTTGTCTAAAATCACAAATTCCAAGTACCAAATTTCAAACAAATTTCAAATTTCAATATTCAATGACCAAAACTTGGCAAAGCAAGAACTTGTTTGAATTTTGGTCATTGTGATTTGTTTGTTTTTTGTGATTTGTTATTTGGAATTTCATTAAGGCGAGGAACTTTCAAGAAAACAAATTTCCTCCCCCTACCATACGGACGATACGATTACCGGGCGGATCATACAAATGCCGACAGGTTGAAAAATTTCAACGTCTCCTTGGCTTCCCGGCGATATTGTTCCTGATCGACCCCCAGCATCGGCCGGAAAAAATTTTCACCGGAAACAAAATTATGGATGGCGTTCATAATTGAGAGCACTTTCATCCTGGCATCTAGGGGAACATTTTTCCGCTTCGGCGCAAGCCCCATGGAATATGCTATGTCTGATATAAATTCAGGAACTTGAAAATCGATCTGGTCTCCATGCCGGGTTTTCGTGAAGTACCGGAAAAGGGTGAGATTGGATATTTCCGGATGTTCAAACAAATAGTCAGACATCTCGTCAATGGCAATTTCGATGCGTTCGGCGAGTGGCCGGCCATGAATTATCTTTTCGACCTCGATTAATTTTTTCCGCATGCCTTCGTTAATATCCCGGATAACGGCCTCATATAAGTCTCCCTTTTCCCCCCAGTGGTAATAAAGTGTAGAAATATCAATATCCACAGCCTTAGCTATCATCCGGGTGGTGGTTCCGTGAAATCCGTATTCTCCGAATATTTTACGGGCCGCAAGTAAAATCTTGGCCTTCATTGAATCCGGGTTCTGCTTTGCCTTCTCAAGAGACGATGCCATTACAGGTCCTTTTCTTTTCTGCTGTTTTCTTCTCTACGTTACATAAAGTCGATTTTTATATCACACCCTGATTCTGAAATTCTTCAATTTCCTTATCCGTATAGCCGAATTCCTTTAAAATGCTTAGGGTATCCTGTCCGAAGGTCGGAGGGGGTGTTTTAATGCTACCGGGGGTCTGGCTTAGTTTTACGGGAACACCTAAAGCTTTTCGGGGCCGGCCGTCCTTATATTTAAGATCCACAACCATTTCTCTTTCCTTAAATAACTCCGATGCCAATGCTTCATCAACCGTACGTACCGGTGCCCAACAAACGTCAAGTCCTGCCAGATCGGTTTCCCATTCAGCCAGGGGTTTGGACTTAAACTTCTCCCGCATAAAAGTTTTGATCTCTTCCCGCTTTTCATCATCATACTGCAAAGGGCCGTATTCCGGCACCCCAAAAAAATCGCAAAGCGGCTGCCAGAAGCGGTTTTCCACTGCACCGATGGATAAGTATCGCTGATCCGCCGTTTCATAAGTGTTATAGCAGGCATACCGATGGGAAAGAATAGAGTCGGCGCGTTTGAGGGGAAGGCCGGTCAGCTCCCTTAAATGAACGGCCATCGACAGAAGGCTTAAGGAACCGTCCGTCATTGAAATATCTATATATTGGCCTTTACCAGTGCTATTTCTGGCATGGAGGGCCAATAAAATACCGATTACCCCGTTCATACCGCCACCGGCAATATCTGCAATCTGAATCCCCGGAATACTTGGCGGGCAATCCTTTTCCCCGATTAAATCAAGCACTCCGGCAATGCTCAAATAGTTGGCATCATGACCTGGGATACCCGTAAAAGGCCCGGTTTGCCCATATCCGGTAATGGAGCAGTAAATGATTTTCGGGTTGACAGCAGCTACTGACTCATAGTCAACACCCAGCCGCTTGGTTACCCCCGGCCGGAACCCCTCGAGCAAAATATCCGCAGATTTGATCATATGAAAAAATACCCGGCGCCCCTCCTCGGATTTTAAATTCAGGGTCATATGCGATTTATTCCGGTAAACCGCTGAACTCCCAACCGCTTCAGCCGCAAACCGCTTGTCTTCAATAGCAATCACCCGGGCACCATGGTCAGCAAGAACCATTGAGCAATATGGGCCGGGGAGCAAACGGGAGAGATCAAGGACCGTGATACCTGATAATGCGCCTTGATTGCTCATACTGCCTCCATATTTAAATATTTCTATCTGTCGCTCAAAGCTTATCGACTTCAAACCAAATGTTCAATCAAATGATGGAATCATTTGATTGAACATTAAACTATCCATTAATTCTAATCAAGTCAAAAGAATTTATGGTGAAGAAAAATGCCCTATCATTAATAATCATTTACTGCGCCAGGTAAAAAAACCTTTTGACAGGGGCAAAAAAAAATCATATTCTTTCCCCATCATTTGCTGGAATAAAATGATGTGAAAAAAAGCTGTACTTTCTCCCTATCATCGGCAATAGTTAACAACTTAACAATATATGCAAATATCAACCGAAATCCTTTTATAAACAAGGAGGAATCGACATGGCGCTTAACCTCGATGCCATCGGCAAAAAGATCGGGCCTGTCACCAAGGATTACACCTGGAGGGATATTGTCCTCTATGCGCTTGGAGTGGGCGCCGGCTTTGATGAACTGGAGTATGTCTATGAAAAGGACCTAAAGGTTATTCCAAGTTTTGCCGTTGCGGCAATCTTTGAATTCCTCTCCTACATCGGCTCAAACGCCAATATAGACCTATCCGGGATACTCCATGGTGAACAGGACCTGATTGTCCACAACCCCATCCCAATCGAAGGAACCCTTACAACAGAGGGGACCATCAGCCATATCTATGATAACGGCAAAAAAAAAGGCGCGCTGGTTATTGGAGAGAGCGAAACCTATCATTCCAACGGTAAAAAGCTTTACACCGCCATCATCACCTTGGTTGGCCGAAAGGACGGGGGCTTCGGCGGTGAGCCGGCGCCAAAATCAGAGGTTAAATTCCCGGAGCGCGCACCGGATTTTGAGGTCGATGCGCAGCCGTCACCGGACCAACCCTTGCTTTACCGGCTGTCGGGCGATGTTTTTCAGCTCCATGTGGATCCGGAATTCGCCAAAATGGCCGGTTTTGAACAGCCCATAATGCATGGGCTCTGTACCCATGGGTTTTCCTGTCGAGCCTTGATCAATAGCCTAATCCCCGGAGAACCCGAAAAACTTCGCCGGTTGAAATGCCGATTTTCAAAACCCCTTTATCCAGGGGATCCGATTAAAACCCAGATTTGGAAAACAGAAGACAACCAAGCGGTTTGGAAAACCATCAACACCCGAACGGATGAAGAAATCATTACCAACGGGATTTTTGAATACGGTGAGGTGCCAAAGGATGAGATCCGGTTTGACGACCAGGTGGCGGTGGTTACCGGCGCCGGCGGCGGATTGGGGCGCGCCTATGCACTGGAACTGGCTAAACGGGGGGCCAAAGTCGTTATCAATGATTTTGGCGGCAGTCGTGACGGTACCGGCGGCGCTTCAACGCCGGCGGAAGAAGCGGTTAAAGAAATCAAGGCCCTGGGTGGAGAAGCGGTCGCCAATTACGATAACGTGGCAACCCCTGAAGGGGGTGAAAACATCATTAAAACCGCTATGGACGCCTTTGGAACAGTAGACATCTTGATCAACAACGCGGGTATCCTAAGGGATAAGAGTTTTACAAAAATGGAACCGGATAACTGGCAGGCGGTCCTTGATGTGCACTTAAACGGGGCCTACCATGTGACTCGCCCGGCCTTCAAAGTCATGCGGGAGAAAGGCTACGGCCGAATTATCATGACTACTTCAGCCGCCGGACTTTACGGCAATTTCGGCCAATCCAACTACAGCGCCGCCAAAATGGGTCTGGTCGGATTGATGAACACGATCAAGCTCGAAGGCAAAAAGTACAACATCAAGGTCAATACCGTGGCCCCCCTGGCGGCGTCAAGGCTTACAGAGGACGTTTTGCCGCCGGATATGCTGGACAAGGTAAAACCGGAGTATGTCGCCCCGATCGTTATCTACCTCGCCTCCAATCGCTGCAAAGAAACCGGCTGCATCTATAATGCGGGAATGAACAGTTTTAATCGGGCGGCGGTGGTTACCAGTCCGGGAACGACAATCGGCGACGGCGAGAATCCACCGTCTGTCGAAGCCATTGTTGACCAATTCAACGCCATCGACAGTTTAAAAAACGGTAAGGAATATTCGGAGCTCAATGAACAGGTAGGGGATGTCATCAACGCTTTCTCCAAACCGCCCCAACAGGGAGCTGATGCTGGCGGCGACAGGGCTGCTTCGGTTCCGGCAGTCTTTGAAGCCATGCAAAACTCATTCAACCCCGAGGCGGCAAAAGGCGTTGATGTCGTATTCCAATACCATATCTCCGGCGGTGACGGCGGTGACTGGTATTGCGTCATCAAGGATGAACAATGCCAAGTTGAAAAAGGGACACACGAAAAACCGACTTGCACCCTGAAGATGAAGGTCTCTGATTTTCTCGATATGATCAACGGGACGCTTCCGGCCATGCAGGCTTATACCTCCGGAAAGCTTAAAATTGAGGGCGATATCATGAAATCTCAACTGATCGAAAAACTGTTTAAGATGTAACCCCTTAAATTACGATAAACAGAGATATACAGGAGATGAAAAATGATTGGGATCACTGATTACAGTGCATATATTCCGCGACTGCGGTTAAACCGCATGGCGATCTATGAAAACATGGGATGGTTTGCTCCGGCCATTGTCATGGTGGCCCAGGGAGAACGCTCCATGTGCTACTGGGATGAAGACGCCATCACCATGGCGGTAACCGCATCCAAAGAGTGCCTTAGGCAGCATGAAAAGAAAGATGTTGATGCGCTCATGCTGGCATCTACAACATTCCCGTTCGCCGATCGCCAGAATGCAGGGATTGTCTCAACGGCCCTCAACTTGAGGCCCGATATCATGACCGCCGACTTTACCTCATCCCAGAAAGCCGGGTCCAATGCTTTGCTGGCTGCTATTGAATCGGTAAAAAGCGGAGAGCGAGGGACTATTCTCGTTTCCGCCGCGGATAAAAGGGAAACCAAGCCCGCCTATTTCCATGAAATGTGGTTCGGGGACGGGGCGGCCTCGCTTTTAATCGGAAACCAGAATGTAATTGCCGAATTCAAAGGATCCTATTCGGTTTCCTATGATTTTATCGACCATTATCGCGGGGCGTTGCATCGCTACGATTACAACTGGGAAGAGCGCTGGGTCCGGGATGAAGGCTACTCCAAGATCATCCCGGAGGCCGTAAACGGGCTGCTTTCAAAGCTTAACATCACGATTGAGGATGTGGACAGGCTTGTCTATCCCTGCTTTTTCAAGGGCGAGCACAAAAAAATAGCCAAAAAACTGGGGGCCGCCCCGGAAAAGGTTGTTGACAATTTGCACGAGGTCTGCGGAGATACCGGTTGCGCGCATCCCCTGCTGATGATGACCTCGGCGTTAGATGATGCAAAACCGGGCGACCGGATCCTGATGGCAAGTTTCGGGCAGGGCTGCAGCGCGTTTTACTTTGTGGTAACGGAAAATATCAATAGTCTTCCGGTTCGCAATAAATTTAAGACAACCGTGGAGAACAAGGAAACCATCAACGAATACCCGAAATTCCTTGAATTTAGGGAACTCATTCAACCGGATATGGGCATCCGTGCCGAGGCCCCGACACAGACGGCGCTGACTACGCTCTGGCGGAAGCGTCATATGATCCTGGGCCTGGTCGGCGGGAAGTGTTCCAAATGCCAGACCCCCCAGTTTCCCAAAACCGAGGTCTGCGTCAATCCGCACTGCCGTGCCCGGCATACCCAGGAGGATTATGAATTCGCGGATATCCCGGCTAAGATTAAAACATATACCGGTGACCTGCTGGCGGTTTCCGTGGACCCGCCGCATAAGTACGGGATGATCCAGTTTGAGGGCGGCGGCCGCTTTATGGCGGACTTCACCGACTGCAAGCTTGAGGAGTTGAAGGTGGGCCTGCCGGTTTATATGGTATTTCGTAAACGCGTTGAGGATAAAAACCGGGGATTTGTCAACTACTTCTGGAAAGCCGCACCGGTGCCGGGAGCGGCCGAAGAAATGAAAAAAGTCCGATTCGATGGCCAAGTCGCGGTGATTACCGGGGCCGGCGGCGGATTGGGACGAATATATGCGCTGGAGTTAGCCAAGCGAGGGGCCAGCGTGGTGGTCAACGATCTGGGCGGCTCCCGGGACGGTTCCGGTAAGGGCTCCGCTACTCCGGCGGAACAGGTTGTTAACGAAATCAAAGAACTCGGCGGGCAGGCAGTTGCCAACTATGACAACGTGGCAGCTACTGAAGGCGGGGAAAATATAATCAAAACCGCTTTGGACAATTTCGGCCGCGTCGATATTGTCATCAACAACGCCGGTATTCTAAGGGACAAGAGCTTTCCAAAAATGGAGCTAGAAAACTGGGCGGCCGTCCAGGCGGTCCATCTGAACGGGGCATATAACGTCAGCCGCCCGGCATTTAAAGTCATGCGGGAGCAAAAATACGGCCGGATCATTATGACGACTTCGGGGGCCGGGCTTTACGGCAACTTTGGCCAGAGCAATTACTCTGCCGCCAAAATGGCGCTTGTCGGGTTAATGAACACGCTCAGGATTGAAGGGAAAAAATATAACATCAATATCAATACCATTGCCCCGCTTGCCGGATCCCGGCTGACGGAAGATGTTATGCCGCCGGAGATCTTCGAGAAAATGAAACCTGAATTCGTTGCCCCGATAGTCCTTTACCTGTGCAGCGAAGCCTGTGAGCAAAGCGGAAAAATATTTAATGCCGGCATGGGATATTACAACCGGGCGGCGATTATGACCAGCCCGGGCATCCAGCTGGGAGATCCGGAAAACCCGGCCACCCCGGAACAGGTCAGTGAGAATATAAACAAAATTAATGAAATGGAGGGCGCCCAGCTCTATGATGACGCCAATGCCGCCCTGTTCGGATTGGCCTCTCCCCCGCAGCCGAAAAAAGAGGCGGCAGGTGGAGAAGAAAGCGCCGGTAGCGGCATGAGCGTGAAAGACGTGTTCGATAAAATGCCGGATGCATTCAACCCGGAAGCGGCAAAGGGGGTGGATGTGGTTTTCCAGTACTCAATTTCCGGCGGCGACGGCGGCGATTGGACCGTGACAGTAAAAGACGGTACCTGTGAGGTGGCGGCCGGTAAGGCCGAAAAGCCCACGTGCACACTGAAAATGGCTGATACTGATTTTCTGGATATGATTTCAGGGAAGCTGGACCCCATGAAAGCGTTTACGTCGGGCAAACTTAAAATCGACGGCGATGTAATGAAATCCCAGCTGATCGGCAAATTATTTTCACTTTGAAATTAGGTATTGGGTATTGGGTTGTTTGATAAAATCGATATTAGTTTGGAATTTAACAGTCTTTGTCTTTGCTAATACCTAACACCTAACTGCTAATACCTAACACGCCATATTTAAGGAGGAATGACCATGGCTACAGGAATAAAAGATAAAGTCGCCATTATTGGCATGGGATGCACCAAATTTGGTGAACGATGGGATATGGGCGCAGAAGAACTCATTATTGAAGCCTATGAAGAATGCCTGGCCGACGCCAATATCGATGACACTCAAATTGAGGCTGCATGGTTTGGGACATGCTTAGAGGAAGTTAATGTGGGTAAAACCGCTATGCCCCTCTCCACTACGCTGCGTCTGCCCATGATCCCGGTTACCCGTGTAGAGAATTACTGCGCAACCGGCACGGAGGCATTTCGAGGCGCCTGTTATGCAGTGGCCTCCGGCGCATACGATATCTGCCTCGCCTTGGGCGTGGAAAAACTTAAAGACACGGGTTACGGTGGACTGCCGGCACCCGGATGCGGAGCCGGCTCCCTTTTATGGCAGTGGTGGCCGAATCTTACCGCGCCCGGATCTTTTGCCCAACTTGCCAGCGCTTACTCGGCAAAATATAAAATCAAGGATGACACCCTAAAAAAGGCTATGGCCCATGTTTCAGCAAAAAGCCACGCCAATGGGTCTTTAAATCCGAAGGCCCATCTTCAAAAAGCGGTGACAGAAGAACAAATTATGGCTGCTCCCATCATCGCCTACCCGCTGGGACTTTTTGACTGCTGCGGCGTCAGCGACGGCTCGGCGTGTGCCATCGTCACCACCCCTGAGATAGCCAAAAAGATGGGTAAAAAAGACTTCGTAAGCGTCAAGGCCCTGCAAATTGCCATCAGCAGCGGTGAAGAGATTGGATATGATGAATGGGACTGCGACCACTTCTTGACGACTTCAAAATGCAGTACCAAGGCATATGAGGAAGCCGGAGTCAAAAATCCCCGCGAAGAAATAAGCATGATGGAACTTCACGACTGTTTTTCCATTACCGAGTTGGTAACCTATGAAGATATGCATATTTCGGAGCGAGGCAAAGCGATAGAAGATATTATGGACGGATTTTATGACCTGGATGGCCAGGTCCCCTGCCAGGTAGACGGCGGGCTTAAATGCTTCGGCCATCCCATCGGTGCATCGGGTTTGCGCATGCTCTATGAGATGTATTTGCAACTCCATGGACGGGCCGATAAGCGTCAGGTTAAAAACCCCCGGCTTGGCCTGACCCACAACCTCGGCGGGTTCCCTTTCCAGAATATCTGCAGCATATCGATTATCGGCAAGCACGAGCAATAAAAGGAGCATTGTATGGCACAACAATATATCGCTGACAGACGAGACGTTGATTTTGTCTTGTATGAACAGATGAATGCGGAAGAGCTGACGAAAACTGAGAAATACGCGGATCTGAATAAAAAAGCCTTTGATATGGTCATCAACGAGGCAAGGAATTTTGCCATTAAAGAAATACTGCCGACGTATGCGGAAGGTGACCGGAACGGCGCCCGTTATGAAGACGGCCGGGTGATCGCGCCGGAATGTTACCGCCGGCCGCTGGAACTGTTCCGGGAAGGCGAATGGATCGCCATGACTGAAGATCCGGAAATTGGCGGCCAGGGACTGCCGGTTTTAATCGCCCAGGCCGCCAACGAATACCTGATTGGGGCCAATTTTGCCTTTGCCGCCTATGCGGTCTTAGGGCACGGCACCGGCAAGATGATCGAAATTTTTGGCACGGATCAACAAAAAAAGATGTTTTTAGAAAATCTGTATACAGGCAGATGGGGCGGCACGATGGATCTGACAGAGCCCAATGCCGGCTCCGATGTCGGGAGTCTGGAAACAACAGCGGTCAAAAATGAAGACGGGACCTATTCCCTTACCGGCAATAAAATTTTTATCACCAACGGCGATCAGAACCTCACTGAAAACATCATTCACCCGGTACTTGCCAGGATTGAAGGCGCCCCCAAGGGAACAAAGGGGATATCTTTGTTTATCGTTCCCAAAATCTGGGTCAATGAAGACGGGAGCCTTGGGAAGCCCAATGACGTGGTCCCCACAGGGATTGAGGAAAAAATGGGGCTTCATGGAAGCCCCACCACCGCCCTCGCATTCGGCAGCAAGGGAAAATGCCGCGGCCTGTTGCTCGGAGAAGAGAATAAGGGCATGCGGGTCATGTTCCACATGATGAATGAGGCAAGACTGGGGGTTGGCCTGCAGGGGCTGAACCATGCGTCCGGTGCATACCTCTATGCGGTCAATTATGCCAGGGAAAGGCTTCAAGGCAGGGATCTCATGCAAATGGGCAACCCGGACGCGCCGTCGGTTCAGATAATAAACCATCCGGATGTCCGGCGTATGCTCATATGGATGAAGGCGCATGTGGATGGCATGAGAAGTTTTATCTACTATGTGGCCTCCCTGTTTGACCGGGAAGAATTGGCGGCCTCTGATAAAGAAAGGGATAAAACCCAAGGGCTGATCGACCTTTTAACGCCGCTGATAAAAGCCTATTGCACGGATATCGGCTATGACATATGCGTCCAGGCGATCCAGGTTTACGGGGGTTACGGTTATACAAAGGATTACCCCGTGGAGCAGCTGACCCGGGACGGCAAAATCAGTTCCATCTATGAGGGCACCAACGGCATACAGGCAATGGATCTGCTCGGCCGGAAACTGGGCATGAAAAAAGGCCAAGTGTTCATGGATTTTCTGGGGGAGATCCAAAAGACAATAGCGGAAGGAAAATCCACCGAGGGTCTGGAAGATATGGCTGCCAAACTTGAGGAGGCCGTCAACCGCCTCGGTGAGGTAGCCATGCATATCGGCAAACTCGCCATGTCTGAAAAGGTTAAAACCGCTTTTGGCGATTCATATCCGTTTTTAATGGTAACAGGCGATGTCATCATGGCATGGATGCATCTGTGGCGGGCGGTCGTCTCCACCCCCAAACTCAAAAAAATTGTCGGCAGTTTAGATGATCAGGCCCGTTTTGAAAAAGCGGAAAAAAACAAGGAGGCCGCATTTTACGACGGGCAGTTAAGAACCGCCGAGTATTTTATCTACTCAATGCTGCCGGGGGCGCTGGGCAGGATGAGCGCTATTCTGGAAAGCAACGAGGCGCTGGTTCTAATGCATGAGAAATCCTTCGGCGGCATGTAGTTTTCCCCACCGTAATGGCGGATAAACCGGGTGCCAAAAAGGGCCCGGTTTATCTGATTGCTAAGTAGTGCCCGAACGAAAACCAGGATTTTTTGTTAAGATCAAGGAAGGCGAAAATTTTAACCGCAGACATACTCAAGTATTTTGAGGATTAAAATTTGAGCCTGACACAGATATTGGCCAAAAAGACGGTTTTCGTTCAGGCACTAAGTATAATGCCGTAAAGCATTGATGGGCTCCATGCGGGCTGCTTTGACGGCCGGAAATATACCGAAAAAAAGTCCTACTGCAACTGAAAGAACAAGCGGTACCAAAACTGCCCAAGCATTAATGGTCATCTCCCAGGTTGCCATTAGCGATATCAGGCAGACAGCGCCCGTTCCCAACAAAACACCGACAATACCGCCGATAAAGGTCATAGCCACAGACTCGATCAAAAATTGGGCCAAGATATCCTGCCGGCTCGCTCCTACAGCCCGTCGAATACCAATTTCGCGGGTTCTTTCAGATACCGATGCAAGCATGATATTCATGATACCGATACCGCCGACCAGCAATGCTATGCTGGCTATCGCAGCAAGCACCATATTGAAAGTTCTTTGGGTTTTCTGGGCTTCTGCCAAAAGCTCTGCCGGCGCGATAATCTCATAATCTATCACCGCGTTATGGGCGACCTCGAGGATGCGAGAAATAATATCTACCGAGGCCGACACAGCAGATTCATTGTCGACTTCCACGATAAGCTCGCTCAATCCTGCAGCATGAGAAAGATTATTGTCTGTGGCGTCTTCGGCTAACAATCGTTCCTGCCCCAATGGAATAAACAGCATTTCATTGTAATTGCGTTTTGAAATAACCGTATCTGTTTCAGAACCCAGTGAAATTTGAGCCAGGCGGCCAATAACCGTAAAAATATCGTCGCCGATACGCAGACAGCTGCCAATGCGGCCGTTTTCAAACATTTTTTCCGCGATATGCTGCCCGAGCACGCAAACCTTTGAATCCCACTCAATGTCCATCTTTTTGATAAACCGGCCCTGTTGAGTGCTCAACCCAAGAATGCGGGCATATTCATCACTGCAGGCGATGACCGGGGTTGAAATCCTTTGGGATTGGGTAAAAATATCTGCAGAAAGCTCTTTTGCCGCGGCTACAGCCGTAACATGGCAGCATCCGGACTGAATTCGATCCCTATCATGCAGGGTTAAACCATTTGCCGGCGAAGCCCCGTGATTATAGACCGCACTTTCTGATGCGGCTGTTGAGCGGACATAGATAAGGGTGGTGCCAAGTTTTCGGATCCCCTCCAGGACTTCTTTTCTAGCTCCCTCGCCAATAGATATCATGGTTAAAACAGCCATTACACCGCAGACAACCCCCAGAATACTCAAAGCGGAGCGAAGTTTATGCAAAAAAATACTCCGCAGGGCAACAAGCAGCATTTTCCGGTATGAGTCAAAAACTATCGGCAATCTCTCCATCTTGAATATAAAGCGTTCTGCGTGCAAACCTGGCGACCTGCTGGTCATGGGTTACCATTATAATAGTCGTGCCATGGCGGTTTAGGTATTGAAATATTTCAAGAATCTTCCGCCCGGTGAGAGAGTCTAAATTTCCAGTCGGCTCATCTGCCAGCATCAACTTTGGGTTGACTGCGATTGCCCGGGCGATGGCGGTTCGCTGCATTTCCCCGCCGGAGAGTTCGGCTGGACGATGCCCCCTGCGATCGGATAGGCCCACCTCCTCTATCGCTTTCAGGGCTTTCTCTCTGGCGCAGCGGCTGTCTTCCCGTGAATAAAGAAAAGGGAGCTCAACATTTTCAACCAGGTTAAGCGACGGCACCAGGTTAAATGTTTGAAAGACAAATCCAAAGGATCTGGCCCTCAATCGAGAAAGCTGCGTATCATCAATGCCCAGCACATTCATTCCGTCAAAAGTATAATTGCCCTTTGACGGCTGCTCCAGGCATCCGATGATATTTAAAAGCGTCGACTTGCCTGAGCCCGAAGGACCGGTAATACACAAAAATTCATGGGCTTCCACAGAAAGACGAATATTTTTGAGAACCCGCAGCTTCTTATTGCCAACAGGGTATTCCTTTGCAATCCCGGTTAATTCAACAAGAAAGGGCTTCATGAGTCGACCGAAAGGATCTTATCCGGATCGGGTTTAACCAGGCTCACAGCCTCATTTTCGTCAAGCCCTGAAAGGACTTCGATATAATCCGCATTGTGCCTGCCTGTGCCAATCAATGTCTTCTTAAACCATCCGCCTTTATAAAGGTAACAATATGAATGATCCGTTTCTTTAAATATGGCCTGTACCGGAAGGGTCAATACATTTTTGACATTATCAGCCAGGATAGACACCCGCGCGGTCATGCCCGGGCGCATGCGTGTATCCTGATCATTAAGCCACACGTTAACACCAAAAAATTTCTCACTGGACCTGGACGCCGGATGCCCGGATGCCAAAGAACCGATAAAACTGATTCGGCCTTTATAACGCTTATCCGGATAGGCATCAACTGTTACAAGTGCCTTTTGATCGATCGCTATTTTATGTAAATCAATCTCGCGCACCCGGGTTTTAACAAGCATTTGAGAAATATCCGGCAAATAAAGAATGGGTTGATTCTGTATGGCCAGATCCCCAACCCTGGGTTTTCGTTTTTCTCCATTGCGATAGGTTTCATAGAGAATGGCGATACCTGCAAACGGCGCAGTGATAGTCGTTTTTTCAAGATCGGTTTTAGCCTGCCGCAAAGCCTTTTCAGCTGATGTGAACTTGGCTCTAACCGCTTCAAGATCCGACATAGCCTGTGCAATCCTGGAGGCCCCCAGTTTCTGAATTTGAATCAAATCCTGCTTGGCCTTCTCCACCTTTGCCATTGCCATTTCTTTAAGCAGGGGAAAAATGTGGTCCCTGTAGGTCTTCAATTTTTCCAATGCAGATTGGTAATTGCCTTGAAATTCCGCGAGCTTTTTTCTGGCCGTTTTGATCTCTTCAGGGTAGTTGTAGCCTTGCCGCTTGAGTTCATCAAGATCTTCAAGGTAACGGACGTACTGGTCCTTTTTATCTTTGGCAGCGTTTACCGCTTCTTCACGCTGCGCAATTTCATGTGGGGCATCGCCTTGAACAAGTTTTTTCAGGTCGAGCCGGGCGATTTTCAGCTGGAATTCTCCGTTTTTGATTTCACCCGCCACATTGTTTTTTTCCCACTCAAGCATCTGTTCTGAGGCTTTTACAGCGGCAGTCAGAGCGGCGACCTCCCCCCTCAAGCGCAAAACCTTTTCTTCAAACTGGGTTGAATCCAGCTTTACCAGGAGATCGCCATTATCTACATGGGTACCGTCATCCACCAAATCGATTATTTTAACGTCATCACTTCGGATACTGGACGAGACCATATGGGAATGGGCGGCATCAAGCGTACCGATGGTATAGATCTCAATAGGAAACGAACGAATCCGGCTATAAACAAGCTTCCTATCCGCCCTTTCCGAATCTGCTTCCAGGAAACGCCAGGATATCAAAAATGTGGCCAGCGCAACGGCAACTATAATCAAGCCAATTGTTTTAAACCGTTTATAAAACAAAATTCAATTCCCCGTCGCGATCCAGCAGCCTTTCCATTACGGCCTGGAGCCGATACTGATTGACAATATATTCTACTTTAACACTTATCAGGTCGGTCTTTGCCCGAAAGAGTTCGGATTCGGCCTCAATCAAATCAAAATTGTCAGCCATTGAGTTTTTGAATTTAATCTGGGATAATCTTTTCTTTCCCATGGCCTGTTGAATCTGCTCTTTTTTGATCTGGATGCGCGTCTTCCAGTTCTCAAGAATTTCGAATTGGTTGCGCACCTCGGAAATGATTCGGTCCTTCTGGGCTCGGAGGCGTAATTCAGCATTCTCCACATCCAGCATACATTGACGATAACGAATTTTTTCTCTTGTCCGGGCCCAGTCCGTTGAACTGACAAGATTGACCTGCCACCTTTCCTCAAGGTCATCAACGCTGAAATCGATATCGTAGTCTTCGTCCAGCCGTTCATAGTCCAAAACCAAGTCCAGTTGAGGCTTAAGATTATGTTCGGCAACCATCGCCCGGCGCCTGGCTTCCCCCACCGCATCATTCGCCTGGATAATTTCCGTCCGGCTTTTTAAAGCCGCTTCAATAGCCTTATACAGACCTATTGAAACCGGTTTATAATTAAATGACGCCATTACATCAAGCGGCTGATCCAATGGAAGTGCAAGAAGACGCTTTAAAGCGTTCTTATTTTCCGTTAGGCTGCTTTTTAGGGCCGAAAGGCTATCCTGTATATCTTTTAATCGAATCAAGGCCCGGTAGACATCCATCGTCGTTGCTAGCTCCGCCGTCCTTTTTATCCGAGCGGTCTCGGCATGCGCCTCCATAACACGGACCTGATCTTCAAGCAGCCGGATTATCTCTTTTTTTTCGATAATACGATAAATTATTGTAATGGTTTGGATCACAGTATCGACTCTAGCCAGGTGCAGGCTGCGTTCTGAGGTTCTCAAGGAGTAGGCTGATTGATTGATAGCGTCTTTGTTAACCGTTTTTCCCCATCCCTTCAAAAGAGGAATCTGAACCGACATATCAACAAGACCGGTACTTGACTCATTGGAACGCGATATTGAAGGTTCCACTTGCATACGAATGCCGGAATAAAATTCTTTTTCAAACATCATGCCGGCCCCCAAAAGCTCATCACTGTCAGCCGCACCGATATTGGCCGACGGGTTGAACTTGAGGTCAAAATCAGATCGCGCCCCATCAATGGACAACCGGTCCCCCGAAACCGTATTGGCAACCGCAATAAGGTTTCTGTTTGATTGAAGCGCCAGAGAAACCGCCTCCTCAAGGCTGAGTCTGAGTGCAGCGCGACCCTGAGCCGAATTTTCCGCGCCCTGACCCGGTCCGGTTATAATGAATATCAACAGGAAAACTATTGGAAAAATGCTTATCCGTTTTTTTTCACTGATACTCATCTTCATCAAGCCATCAGTTTGCGCAGATTATCATTATTCGGTCGTCTTGATGGGTGCCGCCTGATCCAGCAGATCCTCTTCTACAGCCTGAACCGGGCCGTCAGGAAGGGTTTTCAACATCTCCTGTGCCAGCCAGGCGATTCGCTGCTTCCTTGAACCGGTTTCATGGGCGACAAAATTAAAAAGCAAATTGACCGGATCTGCATGCCACTGTCGATGGGCGGCTCTCCATTGTTCGGTAGACCAAAGGGGTTTTCCGCTTTTGCAATGCAATAACTGAAGAGAAATTGAAACCACCAGAGCATCATAAACGCCCGAGTGAATGGTGCCAGACTGATCCACACGCCCCCTCATTACCGCGTCACACTGAAGCATTTTTCCCAACCGCTCGGGGGATATACCGGCAAGCTGTCCCGCTGTCTGAACACCCAGTTTATCCATAACCGCACGGACCTCTTCTACAGCGATCTTCATATAGCCTTTCGCCGAGAGCCGGGCATATACCTCCTCGTATAAAACTTTTTCCATGCCGGGCTCCAAGGATAAGTTCTCCATGGGCAGGACGGCAATCCTTGTCGGGGCGTATTGAGAAAAATCTTCGGCCAGCCACCAGGTTTCCCCGCTTTCGATATCCTTTTGCGATTCCGCCTGGGTATGGCTGGCACATGCCAAAAGCGATAGAAAAAGCGGAAATATAATAAGTAAAAGAGTTGAACGCATGGGTAATAAAATCTACAATTCAATGCCTTTTTTCAGAAAAACTCTCAATCAATTCAAACAATGCCTTATTAATAGCTACTGATAAAGCTTGATCCGCCGCATGGGCGTCCCAGGAACCCGTCTGGCCGCCAGAAAGTCCGCCTTCATATTTCTGTCTAATCATGTGCGAGCCCTTGCCGGTGCTAAGATATTCGCCGGATTTGGCATCCTGCAGCAAAAGGTCCACCCGGATGGTGGTATCTATCCATTTAGCTTTTGAGAAAGCACTCACTTCGGAATGCTGGTTCACATCAAAATAGGTAATGGCACCGGAAACAAAATATTCACATAAAAGAATTCTCTGTGCCCTTTTCAAATTTTCCGGGCTCTTGACAAGACTGGCATGGCTTAAAGTATCCCAGTCAAAAAGCTGCTTCATTTTCTCCCATTCCACCACCCGGAAATAGTTCGCCCGTAAAAGCGAGGAAGCCAGCATCTGGGAGGACGTATCCCAGAGTTTATCCGCCGAATAGGTGCTTCTGTTCTCAAATCCGGCCACTGCAATCAGCTCTTTTTTCTCGGGCGGCTCCGGCAGCTGGCGCCAGTCTATCTCCGAATCCCCGGAAAGAGAAGCCTGGCTACTCTTATCCAACTGATCCGAATGGGTTGAACAAGAACAGAATAGCGTAATTAGCGACAGTACAAAAAATCCGATGACAAACCGCGTTTTGAATCGCCGTTTCACAGCTTTCCCCCCTTCTTGTATTTGGGCTGCCCTGCCCGGTTATTTAGTGTCAATCCATTCATGATCGACACTAGTTATTGGTCATCACCAACGGCATATCCGTTCCGCTGACTCTTAAATAAGGATGCTGGCTTCCATTTGTCAGTCGGGGTACCGTCCTTGAGACATACTGGAATAATTCGTTTAGGGTAACAACGGAATCCCCGTCATAGTTGGCCTCACCCTGCATCCCGGTGATCAATGCATGGGTAAATACGCCATGGCCCGTTTCAGAGCCCTTAATTCTAAACTGTTCACCTTCCATGGACGCTTCCCCACCTTTTGAAGCGGATAAAATATACAAGCCTGAGGCTTCCTGCAGGGTTTCAGCCAGATTCTCCGAGGACATGCTCGACCTTAATCCGATCTCCATGGCGCCGGAATGACAGGTATCCATAGTGATAATTACTTTATTGACGTTTTTGGCAAGAATGTTGACGGCTTCTTCAAAATCCGACATTCGCAGGCCCCTGGATACGATTGTATCGTAATCGGCATTTGATGGAACAAAATAATAGGAGCCGGTCTGCCTGTGCTTAATACCATGGCCGGCTATAAATATAAAAACAACATCATTTGGACCGGCCTTGCCCAGATGAGAGGCCATGCTTTCAATTATAGAATCCCGGGTGACATTTCTGTCAGTAAGCAGCTTGAAATTAACTTCGGAAAACAAACGGCCGCTCTGGGTTTTAAAAAAACGGGCCATGGCTTTGACATCGTCGGCCGCATATTCTAAATCCATAATGCTGCTGCTGTATTCCGAGACGCCGATGCCCAGACCCCATAAAACCGGTGCATTCTCACCGGAATGGGCAGAGCCTTCGTCGACCCCGGAAACTGTGCCACGCTGCCCTTCCTCTACCCAAAACTGCTTTTTAGCGACATTCCCAAAAATATCCGCAGAGACAATTTCAATTTGCGTCTGCTTGCTGGAAAGACCGATATCAGAATTGAAATTCCCCCTTTCATCGATTGATACCGGCTGGCCGTTTATATGAATATATTGTACTTCACTGTCGTCCTTGACAATTCCCTTTATAGTCAACCGTGACGCCAGATCTTTGACAACAGTGGTAAATCCCCGCGTAATCAATGGTTCGGTGATATGAATGTCCGGCGGGGTTTTATCATCCGGCAGGGTCAAGGTCACTTCCTTCCTAACCGACCTGCCATTGTTGCTCATGGCGGCCAACTCAAAACGGTTGTCCCCGGGATCAAGCATAATGCCGTATGTAAATTCCCCGTCGGCATTTAGGCTAACCGGTTCTTTGTTTATCTTAAAATGTTTGATGCCGGAGCCCGTGTTATCGATAACGATCCCCTCCATGTCAACGGCGCGCTCCTTCTGGGCAATTGTAAACCCTCGCCCCAGCGGCGGATTGATAATCACGATCTGGGGAGAGCCTCTTTTTTCGGAGCCGGTATCATCAGTCGTTACTTCCGGCGCCCCCAATCGCTTCTTAAGTCCAGCAAGCTGATTCGCCTGTTTATCCGGTACGGCCCTGGGAAGTTTATCCGCCAGCTGTTGAGAAATTTGGGCAGCCATTTGGTTCAATGTATTGGTGAAAAGCTTTTTCGGAGACTTGCCGACATCGGTATAGCTCGCCGTATCAAGGTGCAGTACTTCGGCAGAGATCGTGTCATAGAGCTTATAACTGATCGTTGTGACAACTCTTTTGAGTTCCATCCCAACAACCGCCTCTTCTGTCACCTCTGCATCCATAAAACCGTTTAGAATGAAATGGGCGGAGTTGACAATGGCGGCTTTGCGAATCTCTTTCAAATTGCCTTCAGAGGCTTTTCTAATTTCAGAAGCGGACATTTTACCGGTAGGGACAACATCAGGGGCAGTTATTACCTGAAACCCTTTTCCCTGTAATGCCTCTGCCAGCTGGTTCTCGGCAGGTATCAGCCGCTTGTCAAATAATGCATGGGCTTCTCCGGCAGAAAGGGCGGCTGCATTTTCAGGGCTTATAAAAACAATTATTTTCGCATCTGTTTTCCCAAAGCCCACGGATGCCCAAGCGATGAATAGGATACATATCGCAATCACTGAAACAATTTTTTTTGGTTTCATATGCCCATCCTGAGTCTTATCGAGTTAAATAAAAATCTTGATGGCTTCGCAAATAGTCCAGTATGCTGTTTTACGCTGACTCCCAAAAATATTTTACGAAACCGTCAAATCTAACAGAAAATCGAAGGTTGCGGTTACTCCCCGCCGCGGACCGCCCGGACATAAAGTAATTGTTCTTGCTTCGTGTATGAAGATCCATAACCTGAATAAAAACTGACTCCATATGCAGCGCCGGTATAATTCGCCGTAGTAGTTGAGGACCAGTATCGGGGGGTGTAATTAGAATCCGGGAGATCAAACACAGTTGTATCAATCGAAGGATTATATTGATCATAGGCCACCAGCGTATGCAGTTCATGCCGATTGGGAAGGCGCCAGTCGGAATATCCCCCCAGTTTAAGGGCTTCACAATAGACCAGGGCCTCTTCCCAGGTCCTTTCAGTTTGTGTGGCCCCTTGCTGCCACATCAAGCCGGTCGACGTATCCGTTACCGTGCCGTCGCCGTTGTCGACGAATCTTCCAAAATTCAACTCCGGACCGCGGACGGCTCTCACATAATAGGTCGTGCCCTCATAGCCTGCGGCATCGCCCCATTTAAAATCAATAACCCACGGCCACTCAAGGCTTGGCGCCTTCAGAGTGGCAGACCAGTACCAGGGCTCTTCGGTTTCTGGAATATTAGGAAAATATTCCGTATTAACGGCCGGATCATAGCTGTCGGCATTGATAATCGTATAAAACTCCATAATACTTGGCAGGCGCCAGTCACTGAATCCGCCAAAACCCGTTTCATTCAGTCGATTGACAAACTCCCCCTTTGCATCCGCCCAAGTGTAGGTATCCGTATGATTGTTAATGGAACCGTCCGTAGTTTTAACCTCCCAGACCAGTCCCGTTACATTGTCCCCCACCAAAGCCCACGAAACGGCATTGTCTGAGAGTTCCATCCCGTTTTCATCAAGTTTTGTATATGACGGCGGATTGATGGTATAGGAGGCATCCTGACCATAAAACGGCTTACCGGAGGATGGGCAGGGTATCTCTCCTTTGTTGTCATAGCATTTGGCCTGACCGGTATCCGGCAGCTTTGGGACGATCACGGTAATGGATACAGAATCCGTGCCGGTACCCCCATAGCTGTCTGTTACCGTCAGCGTGATTTCATGAACACCTGCAGTCAAACCAGTGGCAACAAATGACACCCCGGAGCCGATGGCACCGTCAATATCGGAGGTCCATGTCAGGGAGGACTGACTGGTAATCTGTCCATCTTCTGAATCTGTTGCAGCGCCTTCAAAATAAATATTATCATTATTGCTATGTTGACTGCCGTCAAAAGGCCGAATAATGGTTGCCGACGGCAGAGAGTTAATCGTTATCGATATCGTGGCGCTGCCCGTTTTTCCATCGCTGTCTGTTGCTGTCAGGGAAATGGTATGCGTTCCCGGAGAAAAATCGGAAAAGGTCACGGAAGCCCCTGTTCCGAACTGGCCATTGATGTCTGAACTCCAGACCAGCGCGCTTCCGGTCAAATCCCCATCCTCTCCGTCTGATGCACTTCCCGTAAATGTAATCCCCTCTCCAATCGTATAAAGGCCGTTATCCGGTGGCTCACTGATGACAGCTATGGGGGAGGAGGTAATGTCTGCCATTTCAATCACGCCGACTTCGTTAAAGCCTGTTTCTATAACAACACCGGATTTTTCCCCGTGATAGCGTTCCTTTCCATCTTCGTCCAAACCGGAAACAATGAAATGACGATCAGAGCCAACGGGAATGCCTTCAATGACCCCTTCCCCAAGTTCACAGTCAAATGTCTCCGAAGCCAGAAATTCCTCCTGATTATCTCTTACCTCGACAGAAACAGTAACAACACCTCTATCTTCACATTCATTTGAAAGATCAGCCTGTATCGATCGCTCATTCGACCCCGATACCAGCCGTTTAATGCCGCCGTCTGTATCTGCTGCAGCGTCAGCAGTGCTTTTTTCATCCGGCCATTGCACTTGAATCGAAGCGGTGCCGGTAACGTCAGAACCGGAATGTTCAGAAGAGGAGGAGGATTCACTGCAGCCGGACATTGGGAAAATAACCATAGAGACCAGCAAAAAAAGAAGTAAATAAAATTTCATAGGCAAATCCTCACATATAATGGTTAATGAGTATGGGTTTCAGCCATTTCTTGTATGGTTTTTTTACCGGCAACATCTGTTGTATCAGATAAAATCACCGAGTTGACAAACTACCATTCAATTTTTGCCGATCCCTCATCCGGTTCCGGCACAAAAACCTGATAAACAATATTTTGCCCTTCCTCAAGGCTCGTCTCTTTATGGGTGCTGCCATCATTCTGAAAGTAGGCCCCTCCGCCAAGGGTTACGACGAGATCCCCCATCTCCGATGAAACCGACACGGCGGTTATTATCAAGTCAGACAAACCAATCTCCAAACCGGTTTCGGTCTTCATGCTGGAAGCGGTTCCCAGATCCCTTTGCTTACTGCCAAAGATCGCCTTGAACCAATCCTTAGGCGGCGAATTCGCATCTCCCCAGGAAACGCTTGCATTCGGGTTAATGTTAACCGCTTCATGATGATGGTGATGATGATCATCATCGTCAACGGCCGCAACCGTGCCCGCAGCTGCAGCAACACCTGCAGCTGTTGCCAGGACGACAACGGTTGTGGATATGCCCGTGGTAGCACTGATGCTTCCGGCGCTTGTCGCTGCTGCTGCTGCGCCAGTCGTCGATCCGGCGGAGGCAGTGGCCGAAGCAGAGTAAATGCCGCCGGCTACCATACCGAATCGAAGCGAGGATTCAACCGCATCAATGGTCAATGAATCTGAAAACCCGGCAATCTCTTCGGGCGGCTTTGATAATTCCGTGTAAATGGAGAGCTCTTCCTTGTCCTCTACTTCCTGCCAGGCTGGCGCCTCTTTTTCTTCCACGGTTTTTTTTACCATAAAGGGCTGTGTCTTAACCACCTGCTGATCCAAATTAACAACAAGGAAAAGGTATTGGATCTGCTCCGCATAGTCCGCCGGGGCTGGCAGGATGGCCTGGTATTTCTGCCCGTTAATTTCAACCATGGGCACAAAAACATATTCAGCCTGTTCATCTGCTTTGAAATAACAGCGAACCAGTTTGATTCCTGCCTCATCGCTCACCTTGGCATCCAGCGCGATGCGATTTCCCGATACAAAATGCTTGATCGATTTGTGTTTGACCTCGGTGGTTACCTCTTTTTGAGCCGCTGACAGGGAAATAGGACACACAAAAAGCGATCCAATCCCTACAAGTAAAAACAATAGAAAAGCAAAGTTGACTCTAAAATGGTGTCCCAGGTTCATTGCCCCCCCTCCTGACTCCTTTTGGAAGATTGTTCTGGAAACCTACATTAGTAACCCACATAAATAGAAAAGGTTTCACCGGATGGTACTTTCAGTTATTATTTAAAACCCGAATAAAGCGAGTATTCACAGCCCATTTGTCAGCAGGCTGGTCCATCAAGCGCTTAAAAAGGTTCTCGCTCATATTGATGGCGCTGTTTTGCGCCGTTGCCTCATAAGACCAGCTAAAAACGGGCATTCCGGGATCAAACTGCCGGCTGTAATCATTCATAATCCCGTTTAACCCACAACCCAGTGCTACAATCATTTCGTTGCCCATGGGTGGTGAAACCTGTATTTTTTTTGAGCAACCGGTTTCATTTTTGACGATTTGATCACGCTGATTCCTGTCCAGCGGAAACAGTTTGAAAATACCTTCAATATTCACGTCCAAAAGCATGGTGTGGGCCTTGAAGTCTGGCTCCAGGCAAAATTGAACCTGCTCCCCGATGATAAAGGCATCTTTAAATTTACCGGGAATGTCAAGACTCATAGCCGGCCGGCCCTTTCCGGTGTTTACTAAAGATAGGGTCTTGAACAGATTAAAGCAGTAATTGCGTTTAATGAGCGATTCAATTTTATCAAAGGGAATATTTTCCGTATTTATATTAAATTCTTCACCGCAGGTATGTTGACACTCGTAAAGATTGCTTGTGATAACCAGTTTTTTGCCAAGCGCATGGTCTTTTAGAGTAATCAGCATGTCATATCCGCCCTTGTCAAAATAGCGGACAAAAGGGATCATTGCCAGAAACCCGCTGAGATCGGCAGTCAGTCTTTGGTCGTTATTTTTAGCCGTTTTTACACCAATTTTCAACCTGCATAACTCACGGATATCGTCTCTCATTAACGGCCTTTTGTTTGTTTCGAGCTGCCTTAGGATTTCTTTTTCACGTATCTCTTTATCGCGAAGCCCTAATTCAGATCCCTCCTCTCCGAGAACCATCGGCCAATGTCGTTTAAGCGTGCCGAAATTAAGAAGGGCAACGATCAGACCGGCCATGCAGATGCCAATGGCTGAAATTAGCCAGACCCTCTTTTTTCTGTTTCGTTCTGATTCAGGCTGTCCTGATATAAAAGGTAAAATTCTCGATTTTTGCCGAACGCTTTTCTGAGGCGTTTCAATATCGCCCCGTGTTACCAAACGGGTCGCCATTTCTTCAACGGATCGTTTTTCAGCGGATGGCGTAAACGAATTTTCTGTCAAGCCTTGCCCTTTTAGCAGATATAAATCTTCCAATAAGGCATCCCCATCAGGATATCTGTCATCCGGATGTTTTTCCAGAAGCTTGACAATAATCTTGTTCAGCGCTTTAGGTACGTGCGGATTCACAGTAATAGGTGGAGGCGGTGTTTCATGAACCTGTTTGTAGGCCAGGGATGCCATATCATCTGTTTCAAAAGGATAACTCCCGCTGACCATTTGGTAAAATATCATCCCCAGCGCATACAAATCACTTCGCTTATCTACGGGTTTCCCGGAAATCTGCTCCGGACTCATAAATTTTGGGGACCCCAAAATCATATTGGTTGCCGTCATGTTTGGATCGCCCAGGTTTTTAGAAATGCCGAAATCGGTCAAAATAATCCGGCCATCGGAGTTAATCATGAAGTTGGAAGGTTTGATATCCCGATGAATAATATTTTGCTTATGGGTATGGGCGATAGCTTCGGTCATGGCTATCATCAACTCCAGCGCTGTTTCTGGATCAAGGGGGCCGTCATCCATTTTTTCGCGGAGGGTGATACCCTCAATGTAGGGCATTATGAGATAATCGAACTCCGCATGGCTGCCAAAATCCATAATCTGGATGATACCGGGATGGTCAACACTGGCAGCATGTCTGGCCTCTTGGAGAAATCTTTGACGGATATCCTTTTCTTTTTCCACTGACTGGTGAATAATCTTGATGGCGCGCTGCTTTCCCAGCACCCGGTGGATACCAAGATAAATTTCACCCATTCCGCCTGAGGCAATCAGTTTTACTATTTCGTATTTATCGGCAAGTGCGGATCTTAATTTATCGATATTATATGATTCAGGCATGAAAACGGGGCGTCGCCTTAACTAAATTACCCAGCCGATTGCCCGCTTCGATTATTTGATCAGGGCCGGCAATCGACCATGCTTTTAGAAGCCAATATCCTATGATTAATGATATATCGTGATATGAACAGCGAACAAAAGTTATTATGATTTTTTTAATTTATCGCACCCCGTCCTTAATTGCAAGTAAATGCTTGTATCATCTAAAAAAAACTGATATATAGAATTTAATATAATAGTTTTTTAGTATCCCGCTAAAGAAGAGATATAATATATGAAAGGCATATGCTTAACATCTCTAACGCCGTCGCAAGATGTGGTGAAGGGGTTCATATCTCAAGTAGAGCCATACGGACTTAAGGTGACGGGACATTTCTGGACCGATGACCTGCAAAAAATGGCCTGGATGGGACCGCGGGACATGCTGGTTGATTCCGACACCTCCTTATGGGGAATTTTAGGCAGTAAAGAGGATTTTGAAAAAGTCGAAGTTCGCTATGGGCTATCCCTTCTATCCCTTTCCGCCAGTGCCCAAAAAATGACCCCTTTAAACGTACTTATTTTACAAATGGGTTCGGATAGGGTTGTACATGAAAATCTGCCAACCCCTCTAAAAGGTGCAGATATTTGTCCGCTGTCAGATAAAAGTTTAGGTGCCAAACTGGTTGCCAAAGCCCATCAATCAAAAAATGTTTCTACCGAAGAGTATTTTATTGATATTCACGGTAATGAACATATCGGCCAGTGGTTTGAAATTCGGCCGACCACAGGTTCCTGGCCCGGCGCCATGTTCGGCGCCGCCGGGGGCGAGGTTGTATTTCAAGCCGTAGGACCCGCCGGTGGACTGCCTGAAAAAAGCGTGCTGAACTATCCCTTGCAGGGGTTGAAGCTCAGCCTGGGCGACGTGGAATATACAGCCTGGGCACTACAAAATGAGATCACCCCGGAAATCTCATACTATGCAAAGGTTGATGGTTATCCGTCTTCGGTTGTTTTCGGGCCCTATTCAACCGAAGAATCGGCGGATGCCTACGTAATGAATCTTAAATAAGACGGTTGAAAAATCTATGAGCGAATCCTCAATTCTCCGGAAAGACCTGGACAATGAGCAGTTTATCCAGTTACGAAAAAATACGGAAAAAATTGCCGACCTTCTGCATAAACGGCTCAAAAATCATTTAAGCATTTTAAAACCCCTTTTCAACCCGGTTAAACTGCTCGGCGCCTATATTAAAAGCGCCAATATGGATGACGTGCCGGGTTCCGACAAAGCATTTGCAAGGCTCCAGGAAAAATATGCGGCCATCTGTGAAACACCTTTCGGCCTGCCCCGCAAGCTCTCATCCCCGCTAACCTCTATGACCAGCCAAATTGACGCGACTCCCTATAAATACCCAATCTACATGGGGGAAACCAAAGATAAGGCTACAACTGTTAGCGCGCCCACCCGGTGGGTTCTTTCCTATCAAAGCGATTGCCCCTACGACCGGATGCGGGAGATGATAAAAGGAACTGTCAGCCGGCAGCCTGAAGAGCTGAAAACCTCATTGATCAAACATCTGACAATGGTTTTGCTGCTAGAGAAATTTAAAGAGTTGGCGCAGTTGTTCCAGGATCTTCGTTATGAGGTTGAAATTGAAAAAATGCAGGAGCTGGGCGGACTACCGGTCGTTCTCCTAAAAGCCCCGATTGAAACCTTTCTGCCATCAGACGAGTTTATTCAAAATGTGACTCAGCTTTCAGGTATCCCCGCTTTCCAAGAAATTATAGACTTTGATGCCCCGGAAAACATGCCGGATCCCTTGAAAGAATCCTTGCAACAAGCAATCACCTAAGCCGTTGTCAGGCAGTAAAAACTCACTTCATCATCTTTTTTACCAGCGAAATTCCAAAGTAAGCCTTTCTCTGGATGACAGGATACGGTGGGATGGATACAAATCGATTTTCAAAGGGATACGGCTTTCATCATCAGGCGGACCAGCTTCAATTACAAGGGATTCCGGTCCAGGATGCCCGCTTTTTACCCAAAAAGATGAAAAAGCATTGCTTAACTCGTTTTCCAGAGATTGCCCCGACAAATCCGGCGCCAGGTTGTCACGGCACCACAACAAGAACTGCGTCACCCTGGCGGCAAACAGCTGATATGCCAGGGAAGCACCGCCAATCGTCGTCTCCATAGGAATAAATGCAATATCCCGGTTGGCCATAGTGGCCAGGGGCATTAAACCGGCCCGCCGGCATTGATCCATCCGGTCCTCAGAAATTAACGCTTCTGACGGACTGGCTGTATTTGAATCGATGTAATGAACGGCCAAATCTTCAAGTTGATAAGCCCGCCAGTCCGTAAACCGGGTCGGCCACCCCGTTTCTATAAAGCTTTCAAGGATTAGGGCGGATATGCCCCATACGGAGCTTGACCACGGAAGGCCCGGCTCTTCAAACGGAAAATTTCTTGGCCGGTTTTCACTGCCGTAGGGATATCGAAACAGGAACCGGTTGCAGGCAAGTGCCAGCCAATTGGCTTCTGGTTGGGCTTTGAGCCGGTTAAATTTTGCAAAATGAGAATCGTCAAGGTAGTGTGGAATAAATGAGAGGCGGTTCAACTCTGACCATGAAGACAGATCCATTAAGCCGGGCGAGGCCCATGCCATTACCGGCGCCATAAGTATTTCAGCAAACTGAGCAACCTTTTCAAGCAGCGCCATGCTGTTGGGTGTATTATCAAATGGGAGATCGACAAAAATAAAAGACGGCAGGTCGTCTATCAGCCTTGCTGTCAATATACCAATCGTTTCATCAAGCGTTTCAAGCGCTACAGGGACGATGTTCAGACGAAAATCGCTGCTTACATCCCCCCCCTTCTGTAGCAAAAGCTTCACCCCTTGCCATGCGGATTCAGCATCTCGAAAGTATCTTGCAGAATAAACATTAGCAAGAACTCCCTGTATAATGGCGTCAACGGGATTGCCGCCGGACAATGGTTTTGAAGCAGAACCGGGGCTATCCCCCGGCATGGCCACCATGTTTAGAATGTTGTCCAATCCATCCGAAGCCTTGTATTTTGCATCCCCTGCCTCCTCTTCTATCGGGAGCTCGGGAAGATCCGGCCATTCCTCAAGTTTCTGTTTTTTTTGAGCGACCGACATTTTTTTGTCCGATAGAATTTCCCTGGCCTCCAAGAGACGGCTTAAGAAAGAACTGTTTTGTACCAACCTATCCGGATGGAAATCTTTTATCCTGGAAATCTTGATTTCGACTCCACCGGCAGGACACAAATCCCGGGGAACAGGAAAATAGCCGGAAATTCCAATTGATTCAATGACCTGATCCAGATTCGACAAATCAACGGTTATGGGTGGCTGCTTCCAGGGAATCTGCCCGTTCATTGCAAAAGGCGCCAAAGCCAACACTTTGAATGGCATTTTCGGTATACCCATGCCCATCACCCCCTACTCGATAATCTCATCCAGACGACCATCCCCCAGGAACCTGAAAACGGGACCCTGATGGGTCAAGCCCAGTTTATTATCAGTAATTAGCGGAGATTCGGAAGAAATCGTTACGCCATCGATAAAAATACTTTGTTTTCCAGTTAGATCCCTCACCCAGTATTGGCCGTCCCGGTAAAAAATCTCGGCATGCCTGTCTGAAATCGCTGCGTGGTCTAATTTAAGATCACAGTCCGCACTTCTGCCGATGGTCACCGGAAGACTTTTAAACCGGTGAAGTTTTGGGCCGAAACGGATCACCAATGGTGCCTGCTGAGAAGGAGAGGGCTTCAAAGACGGCTGTTTTAGCGGGATCTGCTTTGCCGCCCGGTCAAAACTGCTCTCCTCTTCCGCCGCCGGAGACTCTGTCTGGAAGCTTGGTGATTGCCTGGTTTCAACCACTTTTGTCAAAAAACTAACCTTTGGCCCACCCTCTGCAAACATCATCCAATCGCCGCTTTTCAGATACGCCTCTTCCTCCTCACCGACCGGCTTTCCGTTTAAGTATGTAAGGTTGGCGCTCTTATTGATCAGCTTGAACCGGTTTCCTTCACGAATAACCCTGGCATGATCCCGGGAAACGATTAATAGGTCTTTTGGAAAACGAACCTGGCAATCCAGGTTCCGGCCAATCAGGATCTCCGCATCTGAAAATTCCTGAATTTCGCCTTTTAACGGCCCCTCGATGTGGACGATATTGACTATGATATCCGCCTGCTGCATCATAACTGAATCAAGAAAGGAAAATATTGTCTCATTTACCCAATAATCCTCTTGTATAGCAAAATTAGGATAAACTCAATCATTATGATTACTAAAAAATATATAATTAAAACTCCATCTGCTCTCCAGCTTTTTATTCCACAAGCATGGCGCCAGCCGACAAATCTTCCAGTGTCTGAATCAGTGCTTTGTCCAAAACTCTTCCTATTCTTTCAGTATCCGTCAATAAAACA
>JAGYOX010000120.1 GCA_018399235.1 Desulfobacterales bacterium
ATGCAGCGCAACACAGATATTGGACTTTTTACGAAGCCATCTTTAGTTAATATATGGCAAAATGAATAAATAGGTCAAGTCAAAAGCGTTTACATTTATAATTGCTGTAAAGGTAGAGAATCATGATTATTGATGCGCATACGCATATCTTTCCGGATCATATTTGTGAATCGAGAGGCGCTTATTTTGAAGGGGAGCCGGAGTTTAAGCTACTGTATGAGTCTCCCAAGGCAAAACTCGTAAATGCGGACGCTCTGGTGACGGAAATGGATGCACAGGGGGTTGACATGTCCATCGCATTCGGATTCCCCTGGCATCATCCGGAGATTTTTAAACCTCACAACGACTATATCATGGAAGCGGTCGCACGGTATCCGGATCGGATCAAGGGGCTGTGCTGCCTGGATGTGTTCGCTGATAATGCCGCAGATGAGGTTGAGCGCTGTATTAGCGGGGGGCTTTCCGGAGTCGGAGAGTTGGCGTTTTATCAGGGGGGCTTTGAATCAGATACGCTGGATCGATTAGGGCCGGTGATGGCGATATGCCGTGAAAAAAATTTGCCGGTGCTTATCCACACCAACGAACCCATTGGTCATCAGTATCCGGGTAAAACACCGAATACGCTGTCCCAGATTTATGAAATGATCAAGCATTTTCCAGAGAATAATATTATTCTGGCCCACTGGGGCGGAGGCCTGTTTTTTTATATGCTAATGAAAAGGGAGGTCCGGGAAACACTGGGCAACGTATATTTTGATACGGCGGCATCCCCATTTCTATATACGCCGGCAATCTATTCGGTCGCTGAGTCGGTCGCCGGTGCTGAAAAAATTCTCTGGGGGACCGATTATCCTTTGATTAAACCAGACCGCTATTTTAAGGAAATAGAAAAAAGCGGCGTAAGCGAAGGCGCGGCAAAACAGATGATGGGGGAAAACGCCGCCCGGCTGTTTTCCATAATATAATGAAAAAGATCAAAGGTTATGTCGCAATCAGTAAGAGTTATTGACCGTCTTCGAACCGAGGCCCGAAAAATAGCCGCCCGCCAGCCAAAGCCGGATTTCTATAAGGATTTTCCTGATGAAGTAGCGGAATCAGCGGAAAAATTCCAGGCTGACGCTACGGTACAACGTTTGTACGGATTTGTGAAGGATGCCATCGATAATGATTTCGGACATGGCATGGATCACGCCTGGAAAGTGGCTTTAGATGCCGGCGCTCTGCTTGCCATTGAAGGGCGGTCAGCCGACTTTTCAGCCGGTTTTATTGTTGAGCGGATACGGATGGCGCATTGTGCAGGGCTTTTGCATGATATACGGCGCAAGCAGAAGAATCATGCCCGGCAGGGATCAATATACGCCCGTAAAGTTCTTGCTGAATATCCGTTTTCAAAAGCCGAGATCAGCGATATATGTATGGCAATTGCCAGCCATGAGGCGTTCAAGGAATCCATGGAGGAAGCGTCCACACCGTCGGGCAGGCTGCTGTCCGCCTGCCTCTATGACTCGGATAAGTTCCGGTTCGGACCGGATAATTTTACGCACATGGTCTGGGACATGGTGGAGGCCGCGAATATTTCCCTTGACCGATTTATCTCGCTTTATCCCCGGGGAATTGAGTTCTTACGTAAAATCAAGGATACATTTCGTACACCGACTGGCCGAAAATATGGTCCTCAGTTTATCGATATCGGCCTTGCCATCGGTGAGGAGTTGTATGCTTACATGACGGAAGAACTAAACCTTTCTGTTTGATTTTTTTATGCGGCAGATGTCCCCTGTTGCTGACGCTTGGCTGATAAAATCGGTGTATTGAAAACCAATGCGGAATATTCATCAGATCGTTGTATATCCAGATTCATGGAACTCCTGTCGATCTCGAAGTATCGGGAAATAACCTCCAGAAGTTCTTTCTGAAGGTTGTCCAGCATATTATCCGTAACCTCAAGCTTATCGTAGACCAAGGCGAATTTTAGCCGTTTTTTGGCGACTTCCTTGCTTTCCGGCTTACTGATGAGTTTTTTCAGCAGATCATTGAATTTCATTTGTCATCCTTATTTTTTCGACTCAATTTTTTTCCGATTTTTTTCCAGAAACCCTTTTGCGCCATGGGGTTCTCAACGGGCAGATCCGGATGACCATCAAGCCGCATAGCGATACGCTGAAAAGCCATGCCGGCCTTTGACTCTTTATTGGAGACCAGGGGGGTCCCGGTATTGCTGGAGACAACCACCTGATCGTCCATTTCAACCAAGCCCACGAGATCAATGGACAGGACATCAATGATGTCCTCATGGCTTAGCATATCCCCGCTTTCCACCATTTTGGGGACAATGCGGTTGACCACAAGTTTCGGAGTTATCGAGCGGGCGTAGAGAAGCCCGATGACCCGATCGGCATCCCGTACCGATGAAACATCCGGGGTGCAGATGACCACAGCCTCATCTGCTGCGGCAATTGAATTTTTAAACCCATGTTCAATCCCCGCCGGACAATCGAGCAGCGTGAAGTCGAACTCTTTGCGGAGTTTGTTGGTCAGCCAAACCATGTTTTCGGGTTTGATCACATCCTTATCGTCACTCTGGGAAGCGGGAATCAGAAACAGATTGTCGATTCGCCGGTCTTTAATGGCGGCCTGTTTTAATTTGCAGCGGCCCTGAATGATATCGACGACGTTGAACACGATGCGGTTTTCCAGCCCCATGACCACATCCAGGTTCCGGAGTCCGATATCCATGTCGACAATGGCAACGCGTTTGCCCTGCAGGGCGAGGGCGGCGCCAAGTGATGCGGTGACGGTAGTTTTTCCGACACCGCCTTTTCCTGAGGTCATAACAATGACTTTACCCTCCACGATACACCTCTTTCTCTAACTTTGATTGGGGTTGATTGCTATGGGCCTTTTTGTTTAGCGTACTTCCGGCCATGTTAGTTGCTTAAACGGATTGTTGGTTAAATAGTTGTCGACGACAATGGTCTGCCCGTCAATATGGGCAAATTCCGGGTTGTCGCCGGCACCCGAGGCAAGCCCGGCCGCCACAATTCCCCCGATTTGCACCTGGGTCGGACGAAACTGAAGGGCCATGACGATCGCCTCTTCATTATCCGGCTGTCCGGCTTGCGCCTTGCCTGACAGGGTCCCCATAACCAGGATATCTCCGCCGGCAATGACTTCAGCCCCGGGGTTTAGGTCGCCCATAATGATGAGATGTTTTTTGGCCACAATTTTTTGGCCGGATCGAACGCGTCCGGCGATCACCAACGCTTCGCTTCGATAATGGTGCCATGCATTACCCATATCCTGATTGCGGACACGCTCTTTATATGCTGGTTTTTTCTTTTCCGGGGGCTTGGAAACCCGGCCTACCTCAAACCGGCTTTTTAAAAATTGGCCCAGTTCAGTGATTAATTCATCAGATGCCGTAGATTTGCCCGTATCGATAATAACTTTTGCATTGACCGCCAGATGTTTCAGGCGTTCAAATGGCTTGATCAACGCTTCCTTAAGACGCTCAATGGGCTGGGCTGGGTCAATGGTAACCCACAGACTGTCGCCGACGCCTTTGAGCCTTACGGGTAGATCATCATTTGAGTTCATGTAGATTTATACCGTCCAAATCAAAAGGATATAGACCCATATATTTAGTGTATGATGTATATTAAAATACAAGATATATGTCAATATGAAAAAATAACTGATACTTCTAAGTGACCTTTGGGTATTAGGTTTTAGGTATTGGGTATTAGGTTAAAAAAATCAAAAGCTTATCCATGTAGGGCTGATAAATAAAACGCATTTGTCAATTCCTGATCGGTTTATCTAAATTTGTACAATCAATGTAGCGGAAGGCTTTAGCCTTCCAGTGGACGCGGCTTGCTGCATCGGTCGCTTCTGCGAATGACGGGCTAAAGCCCGTCTCTACATCGCATCTACCATAAAAGTCACTTTTAAGATCGGTCCCGGGCGGCGGCGCCAGGAAAACTTTCAAAAGAGATGTCTGAGAATGCGTCACAGGCGGCCGCGGGTGATGACGGCCATTAACAGCCAGAGGCCTAAAAACGCGCCGATGACAAGTCCGGAAAGGCCGGGCAGAGAAATGCCGTGGATCAATGGCGGGACCTTGGCAGCCGCTGTGATGGCGGAGCAGATCAGCAGGGCGGCGGTGATAATGGCTATGGCGATGCGGTTGGCGGTTTTGTTTCGGTTTAGCTCTATACGGCGAATACTTTTTTCGTCCAAGTTCAGGAAAAGTTTCTGCTCCCTGATGAGGCGGGAAATTTCAAGCATATCAGAGGGGAAGTGTTTGAGAAACGAAACCAACTCCCCCGAAAAAGCAAAAAGATCTTCTGCGATTCGATGGGGGGTTAATTTAGCCATCTTGACCTGCTGGACAAAAGGGGTAGCCCGGGCAATCATATCAAACTCGGGATCCAGCTGTCTGGCGATGCCTTCAATGGTCGCCAGCGATTTCATCATCAGGAAAATATCCGGCGAAATCCGAAGGCGGTGCCGGGTCATCAGGTAAATGAGATCCCGCACCAGGTCGTGCAGGTTTAAATCCTTTAAAGAATTGTATAAATGTCTGCTGATGAAATCTTCCACATCTTTTTCCAGCTGTCTGGCGTCGGGTTTTTTGTCCCATAACGTAATCTTCAGCAACTGGCGGGTGGCGCCCTGCGCATTTTGGTGGATGACCGTATCGATAAGATCGACAAAATTTTCGCGGGATTGTTGATCCACACGGCCTACCATCCCGAAGTCCAGAAAGGCAATCACATTCTCCGGCAGAATAAAAATGTTTCCGGCATGCGGGTCAGCATGAAAAAAGCCGTGTTCAAAAATTTGGCGGAGGACGACTTCGGCACCTTTATGAGTAACAGACTTTTTGTCAATGCCCGCCCGGTCCAGTTGTTCGATTTCGGAGACCTTGATGCCAGAGATAAACTCCATCGTTAACACGCGGCGGGTGGTGGCCTCGCGATAGACGGCCGGAATCCGGATGGCGGGTTCATCCTTGAAATTTTCGGCAAAGCGTTCCATGTGGCCGGCTTCAACTTTATAGTCCAGCTCTTTTGAAATGGTACGGGCAAATTCTTCAACAATGGTTGTGGGCCGGATAAACGTGATTTCTTCGATATTTTTTTCCATTAAAGAGGCGAGGTGATAGATAATGCCCAGATCCACTGCAACCAGTCTATCCACCCCCGGCCGCTGGATTTTGATCGCCGCTTCCCGGCCGTCGATTAAACGCGCTTTGTGGACCTGGCCGATGGATGCCGAGGCGATGGGGGTTTCGTCAACTGTTTCAAAAATGTCCGCTATGGGTTGCCCGAACTCAGCTTCGATAACTTTTCGAATTTCGGGAAATTGGCAGGACGGAACGGTATCCTGGAGTTTGGAGAGTTCGCCGATCAAATCAATCGATATAAAATCCGGGCGCATGGAGATAACCTGGCCGAGTTTGATAAACGTCGGCCCCAGTTCTTCAAGCGCCATACGGATTCGTTCCGCAGGCGTATAGGTGGATACGAGATCCCGCCGTTTCTTTGAGATGAGTTGAAAGCAGCTCTCCAGATATTTTTCAATCTGGAAGGGGCCCAGGATGGTTTCAAATCCGTATTTGAACAGGACGGTAAGGATCTGGCGGTAACGGGCGAAATGCCGATAGGTAAGTCCGGTGGCGCTGATTTTTTTAAGGCTCAGCATGGATTGCACAGATCCGGGAAAACGGATTTAAAGAACCGGGCACAGTATTTTTAGTACATCACATTTAAAATTCAGGTTTCAGGATAAATGCGGCCTACATCATTCCATCCTGAAACCTGACTCTACAAAAGCCTATCCGCCCAATGCGACCTCAGGGATTTCAACCGCCGCACCGTTATTCGCGGCTATGGCATCTAATTTGCCCATGGTGACCGGCAGCATGGTCATAGCAAAGAATTCAGCGGTTTTAATCTGTCCATAATAGAAAGCGGCATCCTTGTTTTTTTCAGCCTTTTCCTTCATTTTTTCCGGGTCATTGCTTTTGGCTATTTTTTCAAGTTTGCGCGAGGCCGCCATAGCCCGCCAAAGAAGCATCCAGGCAACGCTCACGTCGCCTGTCACCTCCAGAAAGGGCTGGGCGAACGCGAATGCATTGAGGATATTATCCGACATGGCGGTTTTTGCCAGATAAAGGGCGATTTCACTGAGCCGCGAGATGCTGTCCGCTACTTTCTCCGCCAGGTTTTTGACGGCGTCGATTTCTCTTGCGGCCTCGGTTGTCTTCTGCATCTCGCTGATATAGTCAAGAAAGGGCTGCCCTTTTTTCATGCCGAGCTTCCGGCCCAAAAGATCCATTGCCTGAATGCCGTTGGTGCCCTCATAGATCATGAAAATCCGGCAGTCCCGCATCAGCTGCTCAACCGGATATTCCTTGATATAGCCGTATCCGCCATAGACCTGTACGGCATGGCTGGTGACCTCTAGCGCCTTGTCCGTAATATAGCCTTTAATGATAGGGGTTAAAATGGCCGACCGGTCGGCATATTTTTCCTTTTCCGTGTCATCCGCGGCGAGCTGCTCCATATCGTAGGCGTGGCCGCCATAGTAGATAAGGCTTCTCAACCCGTCAATATAGGCCTTCATGATAACCAGTTGTCGCCTGACATCCGGATGCTGGATAATCGGCACATTGGGGGCTTCCGGGTCCTTACCGGCCAGCAGATGCTTGCCCTGTATCCGTTCCTTGGCATAATTGGCCGCATACATATAGGCCGCCGACGCGGTGGCAAACCCCTGGAGGCCGACCAGTTGGCGGGCTTCGTTCATCATCAGGAACATGGCCCGCATGCCCTTGTTTTCTTCGCTTATGAGCGTTCCAAGGCAGTTGCCCTTGCTGCCGAGTGCCAGCGTACAGGTACAGTTGCCGTGGAGGCCCATTTTTTCTTCTATATTGGTGCAAACCACATCGTTGAATTCTCCAAGGCTGCCGTCTTCATTAACGCGGTATTTCGGCACCAGGAAAAGGGAGATCCCCTTGGTCCCCGGAGGGGCGCCTTCGATTCGGGCCAGAACGGGGTGGACGATGTTTTCTACCATATCATGTTCTCCCCCGGAGATGAATATTTTAGTGCCGCTGATGGAATAGGTGCCGTCTTCGTTTTTGACCGCCGTGGTTTCCAAAGCGCCGACATCCGAGCCTGCATTGGGTTCGGTGAGCAGCATGGTGCCGGCCCATTCACCGGAGTATATCTTTTTCAGGTATAAGTTTTTTTGTTGCTCCGTTCCAAAGGTTTCGATTAACTTGCCGGCCCCGTGGGTTAACCCGTGATACAGCATAAACGCCGGGTTGGCTCCATAAAAATATTCATTTGCCGCCAGCGATACCGTCTTTGGCATTCCCTGGCCGCCCCATTTCGGGTCATCAATCATCGCCAGCCACTCCCCTTCTTTGTAAAGCTTAAAAAGGCGGTGGAACTCTTCCGGGACCCGTACCGTCCCATTGTCAAATTCCAGCCCTTCATCGCTCAGTTTCTGGGTGGGCAGAATTTCCTTGATAGCCAGGTTGCGTGCTTCGGTGACGATCATGTCTATGGTTTTTTTGTTGAATTCCGCAAATTTTTCGTACTTGGTAAGTTCCGTAATTTCAAGCTGGTCATGCAGGACAAAGTCCACATCCCTGCGGTCGGCTATAAGTTGTGCCATAGTCGGATATCTCCTTTTATTTTTAAATAGTTCCCGCCAGTATAGTTTTAAATTTTGTTATATTAGCAAGAATCTTTAGAATAATCAGTTTTTAAAGTCAAGCCTGATGGGGAAAAACTTATTGCATGAATTTGTAAATCGATGCCGATTGAATATAGGCGCGTAGCAGAGCGTTAACAGGAAACCATGTTGAAAATGAGTGGAAAGTGACTATATTTATAGTAAAATTTTTATCTTCAGGTGTCGTCAAGTTCCGCTGAGACAATCGGGTGAGACAGTCCGCAAATTCTATCTGGTGAGCCATTATTTTTCGCGTTTTTTATTGAATCAGACATAAAGTTTCGTTTTTAGCACATCGATCCTCAGGATATTTTTTGAACTTTCAACAAAGGAGGTAGAGATGGGTAAGAAGATAACGGTAAGTGTGATCAAGGCAGATGTTGGCGGATATGTCGGTCATTCGGCGATGCATCCCGATTTGATCGAGGAGGCCAATAATCGTCTGGAGGGGGCTCAGCATCAGGAAAAGATAATTGACTACCATGTCACTGCGTGCGGGGATGACCTGGAATTGATCATGACGCATCGAAACGGGACGGATAACCGGGATATTCATCAGATGTCATGGGAGATTTTTGAATCCTGCTCAGATACAGCCCATCGGCTGGGGCTTTATGGCGCCGGGCAGGATCTGCTGTCTGATGCATTTTCCGGAAACATCCGAGGAATGGGCCCCGGTGTAGCTGAAATGGAGTTTGAGGAGCGTGAATCCGAACCGATATTGATTTTTCTGGCGGATAAAACCTCGGCGGGCGCGTGGAACCTGCCGCTTTACAAAATGTTTGCCGATCCCTTCAATACGGCCGGTCTGGCCATCTCCCCGAGCATGCATGCGGGGTTTCGCTTTGAAGTCCATGACGTGAAAAACCATAAGCGGATAATTTTTGATGCGCCGGAGGAGCTTTATGATCTTTTGGTGTTTATCGGAGCGGCCGGACAATACCTGATAAAGTCAATTTATACCAAAGACAATGAAATCGGTGCGGTTTCATCTACCGAGAGGCTGGCGCTTATCGCCGGAAAATACGTGGGCAAGGATGACCCGGCGCTGGTTGTCAGGTGCCAGGGCAAATTCCCGGCGGTTGGCGAAGCGCTTGAGCCGTTTACCATGCCGCAGATCGTGGAAGGCTGGATGCGGGGGTCCCACTATGGCCCGCTGATGCCGGTACCGGTGCAGCAGGCCACGCCGAGCCGCTTTGACGGCCCCCCTCGGGTTATCGCGTTGGGATTCCAGCTGGCCGGCGGCCATTTAGTGGGCCCACGGGATATGTTTGATGACCCGGGTTTTGACAGGGCGAGGGAAAAAACAAACGAGCTTTCCGATTTATTGCGCCGTCATGGGCCTTTTGAGCCGCACCGGCTGCCCATGGAGGCCATGGAATACACCACCCTGCCCGATGTGATGAAAAAGCTTGAAGGCAGGTGGGAACCGCTGGATTAGGACGGTAAATTCGGGTAAAGGTAAAACTCTTCTGTCTAAAGGGGCAACCCCTGAGGGGATTGCCCCTCAAAACTATCATCCTATTTTTTCAGCCAGCCCTCGATTTCTTCAGCCTCATAGGTTTCCTGATTGATGGAGAGATCCAGGTTTGTCATCAATCCGCCGTGCTTCTTGGCTTCAGGATCGTTTTTGACTGTCAGGTGGCGTTCCCTGGTATCACGTACGCTTTCCAGTGCGTTTTGAAGCGCTTTTCCAATATCCGCATGATGAATAGCCCCTTTATCTTTAAATCTGGGCTCAAATCCGTTTTCCGCGACCTCTTCTGCAATATGGGCCAGCTGCTTCATTTTGGTGTATGAAAAATCCATGATCTGCCACGCGGAAAGACCGCTTTTCTGAAACGTCCAGGCGTCATGAAGGCTTTGCAGCATCTGGTTGTATTTGACTTCTACCAGCTGTTGCAGGGTTTCTACAAACTGCTCCGGCAGCTCATTTTCTTCGCCGGGAAGGCCTTCCGCCTCGGCCGGGGATAACTTGTCATGCATTTTTTGAAATTTTCCCGCATGCATATCAGACTCCCAGCCCTCCCGCATCAGCACCCGCCTAATATGGGGGTCGTCAACTTTTTTAGCCTCTTCCTGGTAGTGTGAAACCAGTTTGACTTCATAATCCACATAGGATTTGAAGATGGTTTTCCGGTTCGTCGGGTCAAAAGGGTATTTCGCTGGCGTCAGGTTCGGCGCTCCGCCCAAATCTCCGATAATCATGCCCAGCCAGTGCATGTGCCACATCTCCTCCCGCGACCGGGAAAGCAGCTTTGCGCCCATTGGCGTATCCTCACCCTCAAGATAGCTGTGTACCAAATAGCGGATAATGGATCCATGCTCTTCGGCCATATCATTGTTCAGCATTTGAATCAGTTCCTGCTTCTCCATGCCTGCCTCCATATCGTTTTAGGATTGTTAAAAATCCGGTTTCAAGTAGCTCAAGGTATAAGGTTTAGGGTTTATGGTATAAGGTTCATGGTTAAATTCCAAATAACAATAT
>JAGYOX010000121.1 GCA_018399235.1 Desulfobacterales bacterium
CATGAACCGTGAACCTTAAACCTTGTACCTTGTACCTTTCACCTAATACCTTGAAGTTACTTAAAAGCTATCAGCTCTAACGAAAATTGATTTGACCCGGATTCGCATTGCCCGCTATATTAAACAAACCTACCCAATTTCTGATAATCTCTAAAGCGGTGATTTGACCCTGCGCATGGTAAACGGGGGATTCTATGGACAGACAGAGTGTTTTTGAAAAATTCGCCAGCCACGTTTCTTTAAAAAAAGCCGATTTTTTCCGAAGCGTCGGCATTGAATTCGTCTTTGGAAAACGGGAAGGCCCTTTTGTTTGGGATATTGATGGGGAAAAACGTCTGATTGACTGTCATACAAACGGCGGGGTGTTTAATCTGGGTCACCGGCACCCGGAGATAATTGAAGCCCTCGTTGATGCTTTGGGGCATGTGGATATCGGCAACCACCATTTTGTCAGCCAACAGAAGGCGGAACTGGCTGAGATGCTGGCTGATCTCTCCCCGTCTGGCTTGTCCTACACCATTTTTGGTGTAAGCGGTGGGGAAGCCATTGATACGGCAATCAAGATCGCCAGAAAAGCCACCGGCCGCAAAGGCATAATCTCGGCACAGGGCGGATACCACGGACATACAGGTTTATCCCTGGCTGCCGGTGATCCCAAATTCAGAGATCCATTTCTTTCAAGTTCATCGGATTTCAGCCAGGTGGCGTTTAATGACCTGGGCGCATTGGAAAAGGCCCTCAATCAAGATACGGCAGCAGTGATTTTTGAAACCATTCCAGCCACGCTCGGCATGCCGCTTCCGGATGCCGATTTTTTTTCAAAAGCAAGAGCACTGTGTGAAAAAAACGGTACACTCCTAATCATTGATGAAGTTCAGACCGGATTGGGTCGCACCGGAAAGTTTTGGGGCATTGAACATTATCAGGCGGTTCCAGACATGATTGTATCCGCCAAGGGCCTGGGCGGGGGCATTTACCCTGTGACGGCAACCATTTTGAAAACCGAACTCGAAGGGGTCTTTCATGATGACCCGTTTATCCATATATCCACCACCGGAGGGGCTGATGTGGGCTGTCTGGTGGCAAGGGAAGTACTTGAAATATCTTCGGCAGAGGGTTTTTTGGCGCATGTCAACAGACTGGCCGAAGTATTTGCAAACGGAATGGTAAAGCTCAAGGGAAAATACGAGGAGTTAATTGCTGATTATCGGCAGAAGGGGCTGATGTCCGGCATTAAAACGCCGCATCCGGACTACGGCCCACTGCTTTCCAAGGCCTGCTTTGACACCGGGCTGCTCTGCGTGTATGCGGGAAACGACACATCCGTTCTCCAGTTTTTGCCCCCCCTGATTATTGATCAGTCCTTGGCCGATGAAATCCTCCAGCGCCTGGATCGCGCGCTTGAAATGACAGCCGAATTTGCCGCATGATCACCTGTATATTAAATGATGCGCTTAGGGTTTTATTTTTATGCTATCAATAAATCCGGAAGTCCTGGTTGAATTTGAAAACCGGTTGAATCCAGCCGCTCCGGAAAAAAGCGGCATCCCACCGAAGATTTTGGGGTATGGGGAGATATCCTCAACCTTTATGATAGAGCAGATGCCGGACGTGGCGCTAAAACGAATGCCGCCGTTTTCAAGTGCCGCCGAGGTTGAAGCATATAGAAGCATTGTTGACCGCTATTGCCGGGTCCTCTCCGATCAATGCCATATCCGGGTGCCAGACTACGATTTTTTTGACATCCTCAACCAATACAACGAGCATATCCTCTATATCGCACAGGAACGTTTGCCCGAAGAGGAGATCGGCAACAAACTGCTAACACGTCTTGGCCCGGATCATCTGGCGCTGATGGTTCAAACGATTGTGGAGAAGCTGGTTAATGTTTGGCGTTTGAATGCAAGGCCTGACCCGGAGTTAACCCTTGGGCTGGACGCGCAGATTTCAAACTGGCATTTCCATGTGGACCAAAAGGGGCTTTCGGAGCCGCTCTATGTTGATATCACCACGCCCTTGATGCGGGTTAATGGAAAAGAACAGCTCGATCCGGAGGTTTTTTTGAAAAGCTGCCCAAAGTTTCTTGTCTGGCTGGTCCGCTGGCAGTTTCTGGACGAGGTGCTGGACAGGTATTATGATTTTCGCCAGGTGATCATTGACCTGATGGCCAATTTTTACAAGGAAGATGCAGCCCATCGGATCAATGATTCCATAGCCGTTATCAACCGGTATCTTTCAGAAAACGCATCTGATTGGGAAATCGAACCGATAACCTTGGACGAGGTCAAGGCCTATTACAAAAACGACGCGTTTATATGGTCACTGTTTCTGGCTTTAAGGCGGTTCGACCGCTTTATGACAACGAATGTGCGCCGCAAGCGCTATAACTTTATTCTTCCGGGTAAAATACAAAGGTAGACGCGATATGTGCGACACCCTTATTATCCGTCAAAACGGCATAACCGTTTTTGGTAAAAACAGTGATTGCGGGGTGGTGATCGGCAATTAAAATGCTTTCGGCTTTTGAATAATATGACGGTTCAGGAAGTCAACGATATTTTCCCGATAGGCGACAGGAAAGTCATTGTGCCCGCAATCATAGGAAACCATTTCCGCGTTTGGCGCGGCTTCATAAAGCTTTTTACCATGTTGCCAGGGGATCACTTCATCCTGCCTGCCGTGAATAATTAATACCGGGTTTGGATATATGGATACAGCTTCCAGGTTGTTGAACGGATCCCGGGTGAGGCCGGCCGGTGCCAGATACCGCCTTACAAAAAAACGGGTATCGGTAAATGTACACATTAATATCATCGCGGCGGACGGTCTGTGGCGGGACAACTCGCAGACCGCGCCGCCGCCCAGCGAACGCCCGAAGAAGACCACCCTGGAGGGATCCACATCCGGTCGCTTAGTAATCACGTCATAGGCGGCGGTAAACGTTTTTGATATGCTTTTTAACGAGGGACGGCCCGGAGACCGGCCATAACCGGGATATTCAACCAGTAAGACGCCAATGCCGTGGGCGGCCATAAATCGTCCGTCTGCCAGGTTGTCATCAATCAACTCTCCATTTCCATGGGCGACGATCATCACTGGAAAAGGCGATGTCCCGGTTTGCGGCTTTAAAAACCAGGCTTCCACTGAACCGAAACCTGTCGAAATCCGGATAATCTCGTCCGATGTGTCGGAGAAGTCCGGCCGGGGCGGGGTTTGTATGATATAGCGTGGGAACATTACCGGCCGCTGTGCGAGAAAAATCAGGCCGCAGTAAAACGCATACAAAACACATGCACCGGCGACTATCTTAAAAACCATGGGATTCAATATACTGGGTTTTTAGTTCAAACACCCGGCGGGCTGACGCAACTCCGGCCTCATAAAGACCTGAATTCTCGCGGATCTGTTTCAATATCTGATCGAAGGCGGTTTCAATGTTGGGGCCCTGGTGACAGATCAGGGCGATATCCACGGAGGCGTCCAGCACCTGCCGGATAACTGTTTTGATATCATAATGGTTGGCAACGGCGCCCATATCCAGATCGTCGGTAATTACAAGCCCATTATAGCCGAGTTGTTGACGAAGCAGGGCACCGGCGATCGTTACGGACAAACTGGCCGGCCAGTCGGGATCGATGCCGGAATAGCGGATATGGGAAAGCATGATACCGGATACATGGCTTGCAATGGCCGCATTAAAGGGAACCAGGTCATAGGCTTCCATTTCCGGCAATGGGCTGTCCAGGGTAGGTAGCTCAAGATGGGAATCCAGAGTGGTTCTGCCGATACCCGGAAAATGCTTGGCCACGGACATGACCCCGTTTTTTTGAAGATGCCGGATCACAGTGCTTCCCATGTGTGCCACATATTCCGGGTCATGGCCGAATATGCGCTTTGCATTCACGCTGTCAAAACCTTCAGGCGCAACATCCATAACCGGTGCCATGTTCATGTTAAAGCCAACGCCGGTAAGTTCCCTGGCGGTTATCTCCGCAAATTCAACCGCATCTTCTGTCCCCTTCATGGCAGGATTGCCGGGAAATTCAGTAAACGGTGCTTTAAGCCGGGCCACTGCGCCGCCTTCCTGGTCCACGGCAATAAATAAAGGCGGCTGGTTGCAGGATCGGGCATGATCCTGAATCGATCCGCACAGTCGGCGGACCTGTTCCGGAGTACGGATATTTCGGGCAAACAGGATCACTCCGCCCACTTTCAATTTTTCGATCTGAAATTTTAAGTCGCTGGTGAGCTCGGTGCCGTTAAACCCAACCATCAATCTTTGGCCGGCAAGCTGCTCGGGTGAAAGCTGATCAATTTGCCGCATTTTTAGCCCGTTTTCGAAGGAGTGAAATTTTAACTATTTGTCTTCTGCAGTGCCTTGGGCGTATAGCTGCAAAGGGGCTCTTCGGCCAGGTAATCGCCGGTGGCCTCATACGCCCTCGCTCGGCACCCGCCGCATACGGCTTTGTATTCGCAAACGCCGCATTTGCCCTTGAGGTTGTCAAAATCCCGAAGCGAGTTAAAAATTTCTGAATGCCACCAGATATCAGCAAAAGAATTCTTGGTTATATCGCCGCAGTTTAGGTCCAGGAATCCGCATGGCTGTATAATGCCGGTGTGCGAAATAAAACAGAAGGAGGTTCCGCCCAGGCATCCGCGGGTCACTGCATCCAGGCCATGCGTATCATAGGTCACGGAGCGGCCCTCTTTGCGTGCCCGCTGCCGAAGGATACGGTAATAATGCGGTGCGCAGGTGGCTTTAAGCTGAAGGCTGGTTTTCTGCTTTTGATCATAAAACCAGTTCAGCGTGTATTCATATTCTTCAGCCGTAATCGCCTGATCAACAATATATTTGCCGCGGCCGGTGGGTACCAGCAAAAAAATGTGCAGCGCTACGGCGCCCAAGTCCTCTGCCATCTTTAGGATGTCTGGGATTTGGTCATAGTTGTATTTGCTGATCGTTGTATTGATCTGGAACTCTATCCCCTGGGCCTTTGCCGCCTCTATACCCCTGAGCGCGCCTTTGAATGCGCCCTGAACTCCGCGAAAACCGTCATGACGTTCCTTTGTGGCCCCATCCAGGCTCACGCTGATGCGCTGAATGCCGGTAGCAACCATTTTTTTGGCGGCCGTTTCCGTAATGAGGGTACCGTTCGGCGCCATGACCATTCTGAGACCTTTTTGGGTTCCATATTCAGCCAGTTTAAAAATATCCGGCCGCATGAGCGGCTCGCCGCCGGTTAAAATGACAATCGGCCGGCCGACGTCGGCGATCTGGTCCAGCAGCCGCAAAGCGGAAGGCGTATCCAGCTCTCCCTCATAATTCTGGTTTTTGGCGGCAGCCCGGCAATGGGCGCAGTTTAGGTTGCAGTTGCGGGTAACCTCCCAGGCGATCAGCCGCAGGTTTGCATTTTTAGGCGTGGACTGACCGTGCGGCAATTTGGTTTCCTGTTTTTCAGGGCTCAATAAGAAACTCTCCAAACGTTTTCACTTCGAGGCGTTTAATACCGCGGCAGCCTCCAAGGCAAAATAGGTCAAAATCATATCAGCGCCGGCCCGTTTGATGCCGGTTAATGTCTCCATCATAACCTCGGTCCCGTTTAGCCAACCCATCTGGTCCGCTGCCTTGATCATGGCATATTCGCCGGAGACATTGTAGGCGGCAACAGGCAGGTCGATTTCCTCCCGTACCCGGTAGATGACATCCAGGTAGGGCAGGGCAGGCTTGACCATAATGATATCTGCCCCCTCCTCAACATCCATCGTAACCTCCCGAATGGCCTCAAGCGCGTTTGCCGGGTCCATCTGGTAGGTCCGGCGGTCGCCGAACTGCGGCGCCGAATCGGCAGCTGCCCTGAATGGGCCGTAATAGGCGGAACAATACTTGGCGGCATAGGACATAATGGGAATATGGCTCAGGTCGTTATCATCCAAGCCTTCGCGGATGGCATTTACCCGTCCGTCCATCATGTCCGAGGGGGCGACCATATCCGCCCCCGCCTCGGCATGGGAGATAGCGGCGCGCGCCAGCAGATCAAGAGTGGCGTCGTTATCGATGATCCCTTTTTCCACCACACCGCAATGGCCATGATCAGTATACTGACACAAACAGACATCGGTTATCACCATGAGATCCGGCAGCTTATTCTTTATTTCCTTGATGGCTTTCTGAACTATCCCGTCCTTGGCATATGCCCGGGTCGCCAGTGGGTCCTTTTTTTTTGGTATGCCAAACAATATGACGGCCGGGATCCCCTGTTCATAAGCACGCCCTGCATCCTCTACGAGATGATTCAGGGAGAGCTGGAAATGACCTGGCATGGAAGGAATCGGGTTCTTTACATCTTTACCACCAATGGCAAACATCGGAAAGATGAGGTCATCAACAGAAAGCGTGGTTTCTCTTATCATTCGGCGAAATGCCTCATGTTGCCGCAGGCGTCTGGCCCGATAGTCAGGAAAAAGCATTTAAATTATCCCTCTATGTTATTGCCGCTGATTTCTTCATCCGTCAGGTAGCAGGCCGGATCCGGCGCCCAGAGGTCTCCGGTCACGGCTTCGGCCCGAACCCTGAAATTGCCGCCGCAAATATCCAGCCATCGGCACTTGGCACATCGGCCGGTAACATACGCTTTTTTATTTTTCAGTTTTTTCATCAAGGGGTCTGAAAGGTCGGTCCAGATTTCTGAAAATGGACGGTTCCGGACATTGCCGAAACTCTTATGGCGCCAGAACTGATCCGCATAAACCTCCCCGTCCCAGCTGATACAACCGATCCCTCGGCCGGAATTATTGCCCTCGTTCATTTTAAGCAGCTCAAGGACTTCTGCCGCCCGCTTCTTGTTTTCCCTGAGCATGCGCAGATACAGATACGGACCGTCTGCATGGTTATCCACGGTCAAGACCTCCTTGGGCTTGCCAAGGTCGTGCAGGCGTTTGGTGCGGTCGATAATCAGATCCACCGTATTCCGGGTTTCTTTATGGGAGAGATCCTGATTGACCAGGGAGGATCCGCGGCCCGCATATACCAAGTGATAGAAACATATTCGGGGGACGTCGCGCTCCTCTAAAAGATCAAAAAGGTAGGGTACCTGATCGGCATTATATTTGTTGATGGTAAAACGCAGCCCCACTTTGATGCCTTCCGCCTGACAGCTCTCGATTCCTTTCATGGCTGCATCGAACGCCCCATCTACACCGCGGAACTTGTCATTTATCTGCTTATTGCCGTCCACGCTGATGCCTACATAGGAAATCCCGATATCCTTAAAAATTTTGGCTTTTTCTCGATCAATGAGCGTTCCGTTGGTGGAGATAACCGCCCGCATCCCCCGCTCAATTGCATAGGCCGCGAGATCGGGGAGGTCTTTTCGCATGAGCGGCTCCCCGCCGGAAAAAAGGAGCACCGGCGCTCCCGTTTCTGACAAGTCTTCAATCAGGCGTTTGCCCTCTTCGGTGGAGAGTTCATTGTCCTGCAGTCCCGCTTTGGCATGGGCATAGCAGTGGATGCATTTTAAGTTGCATTGCTGGGTGATATTCCAGACCACCACGGGTTTTTTATCTGCTGAAAACTGAAGCAGATGCGAGGGCAGGTCCTTGGAGCTGCGGCTGTACCGTAGAGCATCCGAGGGCTCGACCGTGCCGCAATAGAGTTTTGATATACCAATCATAGAAGTCTATCGTTCTTTGTTGTAAAGGGTTATGTGCATTTTACTTCGGTTTTTCGCAAAATGCCCTTATTGCCATCTGTCATCTAATAACAATTACGGCGCACATTATTGTACGCCGTAAAAAATTGTTTAAAGTCTTATAAAATTAATCGGGTTGTGTAAATGATTTTTATGTAGTTAAATCATCTCCGCTGTTCATTCTAAGATCCGCCACCGCGAGGTCCGCATCTGCCCTGTTAAACTCTGCCTTGATCAGCTGACTGAGAAACGTTTCCGGGTTCTCTAACGCATACCTTGAAACAAAAAAGCGGTTGCGTCCGGTTTTTTCCCTGATCAGTTTTAATCCGTATTCGAAGTCAGTGGAGAGCTTGCTGTTTATGGCTTTTATATCGGCTGACCGATCGATCAGCTTTTCCAGCATGAAATCCACCGCGTCTTCTTCAAGCACGATGTTTATCTCATGTCGGTTGTAAAACTCGATTTCAATTCGTTTAATCTGATCGTAATAGGATTTAATCGATTTTATCGCCTGACCGATTTCCGAAACATTATTGCAATAGAAATCCGCAATCCGGCCAATCCGATACGGTGATAGCGGCAATCCATGCTGACTGGCCAGACTGTTCCGGTTTTCCTTGATATAGGACTTAATAAATCCTCTGTACTCTTCCGTAATTTGGTCAAACTCCGCCAGCCGTTTTTCACTGCCCGAGCCGTTCAACCATTCTTTAAGGATGGCTTCAGAATTTTTAATCACATCGATGGGAACCGGAAAGTGTTTAATATTGGTGGACGGCAAATGGGTTTCAAAAGGAATCAATACCTGTTCGATAACGCTCACAAGGCCTCGGGCACCGGTATTTTCTTCTTGTGCTTGTTTAGCCAGATAGGCCAAAGCTTCATCTGAGAATTTGATATCAATTCCATAGGTGGCAAAATCCATGCGTTTATTTAAAATTACCGGATTATTGGGATTTCTCAGAATGTTAAGCAGGTCCTCATGTTCTAATTCTTCAAAAATCGCTTTTACCGGCAATCGGCCGACGAATTCGGATTCAAAGCCATACTCGATAAGATCCTCTGCTTTCGCACACTTAAGTATACTCGCCGGTTTTTCCTGAGTGTTCATTTTTGCCCCAAACCCGATACTCTGGTCTGTCGTTCGTTTTTTAATGATTTCGGGTAACTCTCCAAAGGCGCCGCTCATAATGAACAGAATGTTTTTGGTATTGATCGATTTTTTCTCACGTTTGCCGGTTTTTCGGAACTGCTCGACCTCCTGAATCATCGAAATCGGATCATGCGGCACCTTCATCTCGACTTCAGTCTCCTCCATAGGCTTGAGCAGGGCCCGTTGAACGCCGGTTCGGGAAACATCCGCCCCAACATAGTTTTTGCTGGAGGCAATTTTGTCAATTTCATCAATATAAACGATGCCGTATTGGGCGAGGTCAATGTCGTTGTCGCTTTCACGAAACAGGTCCCTGACCAGATCATCCACATCACCTCCGACATATCCGGTTTCACTGAATTTTGTAGCATCCCCTTTAACAAACGGAACGCCCAGTTTTTTGGCGATCAGTTTGATCATGTAGGTTTTACCCACCCCGGTCGGGCCGATCATCAGGACATTGTTTTTGATCCCCCCCGTCACTTCTTCTCCGCCGGCGTCTTCTCTTTTCTGATAACGGATTCGGTTGAAATGGGTGCAGATTTTTGTGGCCAGGATTTGCTTGGCGCTTTCCTGGCGAATAATGTACTGGTCCAGATACCTGATCAATTCTTCGGGTTTAAGATCAAATTCAATATTATGGCGATTCCTTCCCTTAGTAGAGCCATCATCGGACTCCTCCTGCTGGGGCATAACTATAGGAGACACGATCTTTACCTGGTCCCCGTATTTGCGGCTCAAAAAATCGCTGATCTCTTTTTCTATTTCTCTTGGATTTGGAATTTTTTCGTTTCTTTCTTTCATAGTGGTTTCAATATAATCACAATAGGTTTCATATTCAAGACCTTCAGAGTTGAAATTTCTTTGGGATAATTTTGCCTATGAAATGGTTGCAATTGATTGGTCTGCTGTTATACTTAAAAGAAACGTAGTTCATTGTTATAAACTTAGTTTTAGTGGATTCCATCCCTTTTAAGTAACTTCGGGTATTAGGTTTTGGGTATTGGGTATTAGGTATTGGGTATTAGGTTAAAAAAAATCAAAAGCTTAGCCATGTAGGGCGGATAAGCAAAGTGCATCCGCCAATTCCTGATCGGTTTATCGAGATTTGTACAATCAATGTAGTGGAAGGCTTCAGCCTTCCAGTGAACGCGGCTTGATGCATCGATCGCTTTTGCGAATGACGGGCTAAAGCCCGTCTCTACATCGAATTTACCATAAAAGTTACTGCAAAGCTTGGTCCCGGACCTCGGCCCGGGAGGTTACTTTCAATTATA
>JAGYOX010000122.1 GCA_018399235.1 Desulfobacterales bacterium
GCCATGCACGCGCCGATTTTCGTCTCCCTGCTGGTCGGACTGCTTATCGGGTTTATCGCCCAGCGCAGCCGCTTCTGCACCATGGGCGCATTCCGCGATCTGATCCTGTTTAAACAGACCCATCTGTTTTCCGGAGTGGTGGCGCTGGTCGTATTCGCATTTATTACCAACCTGATCCTTGGCCAGTTCCATCCGGGGTTTAAAAACCAGCCGGTGGCCCATACCCTTCATATCTGGAACGCGCTGGGAATGGTCCTGGCCGGCCTTGCCTTTGCCCTTGCCGGCGGGTGCCCGGGCCGCCAGTTGTTTTTATCCGGTGAAGGCGATGCGGATGCCGGCGTTTTTGTCCTCGGCATGATTTTCGGGGCGGGCATTTCCCACAACTTCGGATTGGCCAGCTCGCCGAACGGCCTGGGGCCGCATGGCATCGCGGCGGTGGTCATCGGCCTGGCGGTATGCCTGGTGATCGGATTTACAATAAAACCCCAGACAGCAAGGAGATAAAAAATGTCGACAACAGTGGATGCCCGGGGGCTTTCCTGCCCCCAGCCGGTGCTGATGGCCCTTGATGAAATCAAAAAAACAACCGGGACAGAACTCGTGGTGCTGGTGGATACGGAAGCCTCCAAGGAAAATGTCAGCCGGGCGGTTGAAAGCCAGGGCTGGCAGGTCCGTGAAATCAAGGAAGACGGGGAAACCTATCAGCTTGACATTCAGAAGGCTTAACCGTGGGGCTGCTGAATTTTTTGAAAAAAAAGCGGCGCCAGCCGGCCATATCAAACGAAGACCGCGGCATCCTGGTGTTTGAAAATACCAGCGAGGTCATTCAGGCGGAAAACCTTCTGGCCCGAGAAGACCGCTCGATCCGGGTCATGGGCCCGCCCCCGGAAATCCGAACCGGCTGTGACCTGGTGATTGAATTCCCCTTGATCGAAGCGCTTGAAATTATCCGGACGCTTGAATCCAAAAATGTGTACCCCCTAAAAGCGGTACCGGTGACGGGGGCTTTGCTTGAACCGGTAGACATTTTTTTTACCAGAGATTACGGCCGGTTTTTAATGGTCCAGGCGGCAAATATGAAATTAACCGTGGAGAAAGCCTCATCGACAGTGGTCAACGTTTCCGGCGGCGGATGCCCGGATGTGCCCTATCTGGCCTCGGAAATGGTGGGCAAAACGCTGGATGCTGCCCCAGCGCCCCGCAGCATCGGCCATACCCTGTGCGGCTATGCCCTGCAGCTGGCCTATGAGGAAATGAAGCGGAAATGTTCGCAGTAGTCGGAACGGTTCCGGATAAAGACTTTCCGCTGGTATGCGAACCGGCTGCTCTGTCCGACGGGAAACTCATCGTCGGCGACTGTCAGATCCCCATTAACCGGGGGACGCCGGCGCTTTTGGCGAGCGCCCTGCAGGCGGGCGAATATTTCGGCGCACCGCCGCCGACAGCCTGCCTGGTCGGGGATATCGGGACCGGCGCGGGCAGCCGGAAACTTTACGCGTATCTTGAACAAACCCTTAGCCGTCTGGAATTTTCAAGCCTGACCTTTCATTATATCCAGCCGGATGTGGACTGGCACAAACGGCTGCTTTCCGCAATTGACCAAATGCCGAATCGGCCAAGGTTGATCGCTGATGCCGGGTTCATGTATGCGGCGAAAATGAGCGGACAGGCCGGCGTCTATGAGATTTTTACTCCGGATATTGGTGAACTGGCGTTTCTGGCCGATCCTGACGCGCCCCACCCCTTCTACACCAGGGGGTTTATCTTTCACGAACCGGAGCGCGTGCCGGATTTGATCGCCCAAGCGTATGCGTCCGGCAATGCGGCCCGCTGTCTGCTTGTAAAAGGCAAAACGGATGTGGCGGCAAACGCCTCCGGCGTCATTAAAACCATTTCAGAACCCGTGGTGCCTGCAATGGAGGCGATTGGCGGCACCGGCGATATCATCACCGGTCTGGTGGCGGCATTTACGGCAATGGCATATGACAGTTTGAGTGCCTGTATCTATGCCTCAAAAATCGCCCGAATGGCCGGTGCCATCGCCAAGCCCAATCCCGGCAGCCAGGTCACAGATATTATCCATAAGATCCCCCTTGCTCTGAGACAATTTTTTTAAATAAATCGCCCTATTAAAAACAATTTAACGGTGAAAGGAGAACAGAAATGCTTCGGAAAATATTTTTATTGCTAATGGGGCTGGTGTTGCTGCCGTCTATGACATGGTCATTCGAGCTGTATCGGGATGGGGATATCTCTTTGAGCGTCGGCTACTGGGCTCAGGCATGGTACCAGTACGTCAGCGACTATGATACAGACGAAGACGATGATCCCGATGACTGTCTGCACGACTTTATGATCCGCCGGTCCTATTTCAGCATCAAGGGCACGGCCACATCAGAACTGAGCTTTTTCGTGCATTTTGCCTCAGACAAAATCGGCCAAAAAGATGTGGACGACTCCGGCCTAGGCCTGGGTTCAGGTATTGCCGTACGTGATGCCTGGGCAACCTATAAAGTTTTCGGCAACGACCTGATGGTCCAGGCGGGCCGCATGTATATCCCGTTTACCCGGAACTACGGTACTACCTCCACCAAGGCCCTGCTGACCACGGAACTCGACTGGGGCCAGGCCGGCATCCGCAGCGGGATCTTTTATCCGAGTAAAGTTGGCCGAGATGACGGCGTCACCATTTGGGGCAATGTTTTTCAGGACAAACTGCAATACCGCCTCATGGCTGGAGAGGGGATGGAAGATTATAAAAAAGATGACCCGGCTACGCCGGAAAAAAACGAGGCATACGGTAATCCGGATGACAAACTCCGCTTTGCCGGGCGGATCAGCTACAACCTGCTTGAGCCGGAAACTACGTGGTTCAACAAGGGTACCAGCTTGGGCAAAAAATCGGTTCTTGCCATCGGCGCCGGGTTCGACTACCAACCCGACCTGGTATGGGGCGACAGGGAAGACGATTACGAGGCCTATACCATTGACATCCACCTTGATCTGCCCCTTGACGCGGGAACGGCTATCACCGCGGATGTCTCCTACATCAACATCGATAATTCAGCAAACGGGATAGCCGATTCAGATCTTTCCGCCGGTGAAGACGGGAACATGATTACCGGCCAGATTGGCTACCTGTTTGCCGAGCGGATTCAGCCCTTCGGCCACATCGAGGCCGTCCTGCCGGAGGCCAGCGGAACCGATGATACAATGGTTTACGGTCTGGGATGCAACTATTATATTAAGGGTTTAGCCAATAAGCTGACCGCGGAATGGACAATTGTTGACAGCGACAGCCATTCGGTGGAGGATAAAAATATTATCACGGTTCAGGCGGCATTTGGATTTTAACGGCTTGATGGCTTTGCAAAATGACTTCTAAGTGGCTTCACGGTATAAGGTATAAGGTATAAGGTATAAGGTTCAAGGCTCAGAGTTTAGGGCTTAAATGGGAAGCCTGAAGCTATCCCCCTGCATGGTTTCAGGCAGTAGGACCAATCTGTACAGACCATGTAGCGGAAGGCTTTAGCCTTCCAGAGGACGTGTTTTGACGCATCGGCCGCTTCTGCGAATGGCGGGCTAAAGCCCGCCACTACATTACATTTACCATTTATGGCCATTTTGTGCAGCCTTTCTTTACTTTATCTTTGTTAATCACGCGCCGGGAAAGGATAACGGGGGATAGCAAATGATCAAACCCGAGATGACCGTACTTGATATCATCAGCCAGCACCGGGAAACCGAAGCCGTCTTTAAAAGCTACGACGCATTGGCCGGCGAATGCATCTGCTGCAATTCGCTTTTTGATACGTTACGGCAGGTGGCGGACAAATATCAGTTCGATATCCATGATATGATGCAAGCACTGGAAAACGCCCTTCAATCGTCACTTCCTAAACGACAACTTTAAATTCATTTACCAAAAATAAAGCGAATCAATTTGACACTAAACCTATCCTGAACACTGAACACTGAAACCTTATGCCTTATACCTAATACCTAATACCCAATACCTAAAATCTAATACCGTTAAGTTACTTAGAAGCCCAATATCTGTATTACGCTTCCGTCCCTTGGAATTTCACGTCCGACTCATTTGACCCGCAACGATCCGCAGTCATCATGGCCGGTCACCTCGCCGATAATGCAGGCGTTCAGGTTTAATTTCTGCATGGCGGCCATCAGCGCGGGGGCCTCCGGCTCGGGAACGGACAGCAGCAACCCGCCGGATGTCTGGGGGTCAAACAGCATGTCCGCGACAACGCCGTCAATGCCTTCGGCCATGGTGATGCTGTGGGCGAAAAACTTTTTGTTCTTATAGGCACCGGCCGGGAAAAGCCCCATGCGCCCGAATTCCAGGGCAGACGGGATAAACGGCACATCACCGGCTGAAAGGGTGATTTCTTTTTGGGATGCCCGGGCCATTTCAAGAACGTGGCCCGCCAGGCCGAAACCGGTGACATCCGTACAGGCATTGGGCTTAAACTCCCTTGCGGCAAAGGCGGCGTCCTTGTTTAAGGCGGTAGTGATATTGATCAACTCTTGAATGGTTTGGGGATCGGCCAGCTTGCCTTTGATGGCCGTAGCGAGAACGCCGGTGCCGATGGGCTTGGTTAAAATCATCCGGTCGCCGATGGCCGCATGGCTGTTGGCCCATATATGATCCGGATGGACGACGCCGGTCACCGAGAGCCCGTATTTGAACTCCGCATCATCCACGCTGTGCCCGCCGGCAAGGACCGCACCGGCTTCATGAATTACTTCCAGCCCGCCGGCGAGCGTCTTTTCAAGCACGGATTCCGGCAGATCATCGGCCGGAAAGCATACGATATTCATGGCGGTTAAGGGCCGGCCGCCCATGGCGTAGACATCGCTCAATGCGTTGGCCGCCGCGATGCGGCCGAATTCATAGGGGGAGTCGATGATCGGCGTGAAAAAATCCAGGGTTTGAATCAGGGCGGTATCGTCGGTTAACTGATAGACACCCGCATCATCCGAGGTCTCAAGCCCCACCAGCAGACGGGGATCAGCTTTAACCGTCAACCGGCTGACCACTCTGTCCAGCAACTCCGGACCCAGTTTGGCCGCTCATCCGGAGGCCCGGGTTTTTTCCGTCAGCTTGTAATCGGCAATCGGGTTCTCAGCCATTGGTTGTATCCTGAATTTTTTTAATAAATTCTCAAGAATTCTAAATTTATATCTTTTCAGGGAATATGTAAAATTGATTATTTGAATAGAAACAGGGGGGATGGTTGAAAATTTCTATAGATGAATCGCTTGCTTAATCGGTAAAAAAGTTCTTCTCCATCTCCAGCGTCAGATTATCCGCACTTGACAGCCGTTTTGCCAGGCCGTCGATTTTCGGGAGTTCGTATTCGAAGAAATATTTAAAAGTATAGAGTTTCCCCTGGTAAAAATTTTTCTCCCGCCTGGACTTGGCGTTTTGCAGCCCTTTTTCGACGACAATGCCCTGCTTCAGCCACTGCCAGGCCACCGTGATAATCCCGAAAAATTCAAGATACAGGGTGGCATCGGCCAGATAGGCCTCCGGCCCTTTGGACTGGGCGACGCCGATTAGGTTAAGAGTAACGGTTTCCAAAAGTTGAAGCGCGACCTCGAGTTGATCGGCGTATGCCTTGTGGGTTTCGGATACGTCAGACGCACTTTTTATGGTTTCCCGGACATTTTCCAGATAAAGCCGAAACGCCTTGCCGTCAGCCATAATGACCTTTCGGCCCAGAAGATCCATGCCCTGGATGCCGGTGGTGCCCTCATGGATGGGATGAATCCGGGCATCCCGGTAATACTGCTCCACCGGGAAATCCTCGCAATAGCCATATCCGCCGAAGCATTGAATGCTCTGGCTGATGGAAAGGATTCCCATTTCAGCCGGATAGGTCTTGGCCACCGGGGTAAGGATCTCGAGCATGAAATTCGCGGCCTCTTTTTCCGCTTTATCCGCGGCATACATATAATCGCTATACAGGCTGCATTGAAGGAGCAGGGAAAGAGAGCCCTCCACAACCGCCCGCTGGAAGAGCAGCATCCGCCTGACGTCTGCATGCTCGATGATAGGAATCTGGGGCTTTGCCGGATCCTTTGAGGTAAGTCTTCGCCCCTGGGTCCGGGAGCCGGCATAATCCAGTGCGGCATAATAGGCGGCCGAAGCGATCCCGGCGGCTCCCATGCCAACACCGATGCGGGCCTCGTTCATCATCTGGAACATGTATTTCAAGCCTTTGTGCGGCTCTCCCACCAGATACCCCCGGCAGTCGTCCTTTTCGCCGATGGCCAGTTCCGTAATCGGCGCCCCCCGGTAGCCGAGTTTGTGATATATCTGGGTGACGGTAATATCGTTTGAAACCAGACGGCCTGAATCATCCGGCCTCAGCCGGGGCACCACGAAAAGCGAAATTCCCTTGGTCCCTGCCGGCGCCCCCTCGATTCGAGCCAGCATGAGATGCACGATATTCTCGGCACCGTCATGGTCTCCGGCGGAGATAAAAATTTTCTGACCCTTGATGACATAATCCCCGTTATTGGTAGGTGTGGCGGTGGTTGTGATATCTGAGAGCGAGCTTCCGGCCTGGGGTTCGGTCAATGCCATGGTCCCCTGCCATTTGCCGGCAAACATGTTGGGCACATAGGTATCGATCAGATCTTTTTCGCCGAAAGACGTGATCAGATGGGCGGCACCCGCGGTTAAATGTATATAAACCGAAGCGGAATAGTTGGCCGCAGTGAAAATGAAATCACAGGCACTGCCGACAGTATTGGGCAGCTGCTCGCCGCCGTACGCCTCGGGAAACCGAAGGCCGATCCAGCCGCCCTCCCCGGCTTCCTTCATGATCCGTTCCACCCAGGGATGCACGCGGACGCGGCCGTCCCTGATTTCCGGCGCCTGGCGGTCCATCTCTTCAAGGCAGGGTTTGAAAAGGTCTTTTGCCAGGCGAATACCCGCGTCTATCACCATGTCAAACATTTTCCGGTTGTGCTGGGCAAAAGCCGGCAGGCGGGTCAGGCTTTCGGCGTCAAGTACCTCATAGAGCAAGAATTTTAAATTCCGTTCGCTGAAAAATTTCTCCGTCATTAATATCTCCGATCGGCCTTTTAGTTGTCAATTGGGTATGTGAACCCCTACTGAAATCAGATCCGCTGCATTTTCCGGTGAATATAGCCGATTTTTTTCATCGGGGCAAGCCCCAGCAGGCTCTGGATCTGCTGGGCGTCCCGGAACCGTTTTTCCTGGCCATAGTCCTTCATATATCCCACCCCGCCCAGAATCTGGATCCCGTTGCAGGTGTGGTCGCAGGCCATCTGGCAAACGTGAATGGCAGCGGCCTGGCTGCCATCTTCCCACCCCTTCTGCTTCTCATCGATTGAACGACCCGCCTGTTCAACGACGGTTTCCGCAATTTTTACCTGTACCGCCATTTCGGCAAGAATCATCTGCACTTCCGACCACTTGATAATCTGCCGGCCGCCCTGGAAACGCTCCTTGCTGTAATCAAAAGCCTCTTTAAACGAACCCTTCATAATCCCCGCCGCCATGGCAGCGGCGGCACACTGCATACGGGTCGATACCGCATCAAAAACGGCTTTTCCATTACCGGCGTCTCCAATCAAATCGGCTTTCGCCCGGAAAAACCGAACATCGACCGCCGGGCAGGCATGCAGCCCCAAGCTTAATACCGGTTCGCTTTTTTCCACACCATCTGATGCCATATCACAGGTAAAAAAGACGTACCCGGTTTTCCCCTTTATTTTTGCCGGGATCAGAGCGTTGCCGGCGATGTTGCCTAATACCAGGTATTCCATCGGGCCCGAAAGCTCATAACGGCCATCATCAGCCGGCACTGCCGTGACCGTCGGCTCGATCTCCGATGGATTGGCGAATGCCGGAAATGCGAACAAATGCCCGTAAACATCGGTTGCCGTATCCATCATGGATTTTAAAACCGGCTCGCCACCGGTCGCCAAAATAATTTCCTGGGCCATGCTGTTTGTGAAAATAATACCGGCAAGGCTTGCATCCACCTCGCAGATATTTTCAAGCAGGATGCAGAAGGACTGCATCCCAAGGCCCATTCCCTCCAATGTTTCCGGCAGCAGGACATGAAAAAAATCAAGATCAAAGGCCTTTTTGACAATATCATCCCAAAACGGACCAAACGGATACTTGTCGTTTTCCTCACGGTTGGGCGAAAGCTCCTTGCGGGCAAATTCAGCCGCTGCTTTTTCAAGCATCTTGAATTCTTTTTCCTTGGTGGCAAGCATACTCCCCTCCCTCCTTTACTCCGGAAAATCCATGGCTTGCTGAAACCCCCGGCCGATCATATTTTTAAACAAGTTCATACGGTTCAACTGGTTGGTGCCCTCGTAAATCTGCAGAAGTTTTGAATCCCGCAGCAGTTTTTCAGCCCCCCGGTCGTGCCGCAACCCAGCCTGTCCCATAAGCTGAAGCGCCATCTGACAATTTTTGATGCCCAAATCCGTCCCGGAAAATTTTGAGAGCGAGGCCCATCCGGAGGCACACTGCTGGGCGCTCAAGGGCTGGCCGTCAAGGTGCTGCCGCCGTACTTTTCGGGTTGTCGCCGGCTTGTCCATCATCGGGGAGACAACCCTATTCGCAAACCATTTTGTCATTATTCTATTCATGAAATAGCCGGATTTTTTTGCAACATCATTCTGGGTGGTATACAGGGTATTCGCATAATTACCTTCAACATAGCCCAATCTTGCGCTCATCCAGTTTTTATACATCTCCGCCAGCATGCACTGCGCCCATTCGTGGTTAAGGAGAAGCTTTCCCCCCACCCGGGTTTCCGATGCGAATTTCAGAGCCTTATCATAAGCCGCTTTGGCTACCCCCGACCCCAGACAGCCGACGCCCACCCGGGTGGCGGAGGTGACATAGTCGATCAGCTTCTGATGGATTTCCACCGGCTTTAATCTTGAATCGGTTAACTCATCGGAAACCAGGCAGACATATTTATCCGGTACAAAACAGTCCTCAAATACCAACTCACTGGCCGGGCAGGCCTTCTGCCCCATTTTTTTTTCCATCCGGCCGAAAGAAAACCCTTTGGTACCGGTTTTAACCGCCAGGGCGATGACGTTTTCCGAAGGCTTCTTGAGATCCGTATAGCATATGACGATATGCCAAGTGGACACATGGCCGCTTGATATGAAAATTTTTGACCCATTGACCACATAGCCGCCGTCCACTTTTTCCGCATGGCAGGCCACATTGGATTTATCGATCAAATCGGTTTCCTCGACATCCGTGCCCGCACCCGGCTCGGTGATGGCAAGGGAAACCAGACATGGCTCACCGGTTTTTTCCCCGTTTTTCACATCCCCGACGATCTCTTTGATGATCCGCATGTTAAACGTGGAAAAAAGGGTTATAAGCCCCAGATAATGAACGCCGATCAGGTTGGCCATGGAAAGACAGGCGGCGGCGATTTCCTCGTTGACAAAAGGGGAAACAAAACCATTGATGCCCCACCCCCCGATGGCCTTGGGTATAAAAAGGGTATAAAACCCCCACTCATTGGCCGCTTTAATAAAATCCCAGGGCAGGTAATCCGGATTCTCATGCATCTTACGGTCAAGGGACAGGCACTGCGGGTGGATCACTTCCTCATTGAATTTGCGCGCATAGGCGATTGCCCACTGCGCCTCTTTAACCATGGCTTTCGGCAATACAGGGAGCGCCTTTAGATCGCACATGATGTCGTCAAACCGGGGCTCCCGGTAAATATAGTGCGAAACATCGAGTTCTTTCATTTCCATCCCCCTTCTAAGTAACTTAACGGTTTAAGGTTTAAGGTATAGGGTATAAGGTTAAAAAAATCATAAGCTTAGTGCCTCAGTGCCTCAGTGCCTCAGTGCCTTAGTGCCTTAGTGCCTTTACCCGACAATAAAAGTTACTTATAGGTTCGGTCCCGGGCCTTGGCCCGGGGGGTTACTTCTAAAATCGACGGGGCGGCTTGGGCTCCCCCCGGTCCAGATAATGAAAATAGTAATGGAACTGGATAAACTGTTCTATTCGGATGGCGTCCTGC
>JAGYOX010000123.1 GCA_018399235.1 Desulfobacterales bacterium
CAGCGCAACACAGATATTGGACTTTTTACGAAGCCATCAAATTTTGAGCGCCGCCAGGAACCCGCCATGTATGGCATCATTGATTTTGCCCGGCTGGACACAGTCGCCCACGGTTGCATAGGGGATATTGAGCGGCCCCACCGTTTGTGACAGGTCCTGTACGGCCTGTGAACCGGCGGCAAGGATAACGTTGTCAAATTGCTGCGTCAAAGTTTCGCCGGCCTTTTCATAGGTGATCGTGCCGTTTTTTATGGACTGGACCGTGGCGTCGGTGATGATATCCACTTCGTGCCGTTTGAGTTTGCCCAGGAGCACCCATTTGGTTGATTTTCCGTGGTCCTTGCCCGGCTTGGGGAGCATTTCAAAGATGGTGACATGCGAGGTGCCTTTAAACATGAGTTCTCTGAGCCGCTCCGGACTTTCCGCTTCGTATTCGAACAAAAAGTGAAGCATCTCCGGGTTGAGGGTGCCTTTAGCGGCTACAAAAAGTGCGGTTTCAAGGCCCACTGAGCCCCCGCCGATAACAGCCACGGCCTGGCCCAGCGGGGGGTTGTCGCTCAGGACATCCCAGGAAGATAAGACGGAGGGGTCATCCGCGCCGTTTATGGGCGGCAGCAGGGCTTTTGCACCTTCAGCGAGGATAATATAATCCGGGGATTTCTTTTGTAAAAGTGCGCTGTCAACCGTTGTGTTGAGAAACAGCGGAATATCGTATTTGCGGAGCATGGCCCGATAGTAGCGGACGAGCTCCAGCAGTTCCTGTTTATGGGGCGGCGCCCCGGCGATCCATATCTGGCCGCCGATATCGTCTTTTTTTTCATAAATTTCAACCTGATGTCCAATTTGAGCGGCCGTCACCCCGGCCTCCAGGCCGGCCAGGCCGGCGCCGACCACCAGGACCCGTTTCGGACTTTGGGTTGGCACAATCACCCGTTCATTTTCAAAACCCGCCCTGGGGTTGCCGACACAGAACACCGGCATACCGTTGAAAATCTGGTCCGTACATCCTTCTGAGCAGCCGGTGCAGGGCCGGATTTCATTCGGGCGGCCTTCCAGCGCTTTTTTAGGCCATTCCGGATCCGCAATCAAAGGACGGCCCAGGTTAATCATGTCCGCGCAGCCGTCCCTTAAAATTTTTTCTGCAGTATAGGGGTCGCTGATCCGGTTGGATGCCATAACCGGCACGTTGACGGCTTTTTTGATATTTAACGCCAGATAGGTGAGGGCGGCGCGCGGCAGCTCCATGGGTAGTTGGGGAACCCGGGTTTCATGCCATCCCCCGGTGACATTTAAGGCGTCCACGCCGGCGGATTCATAGGCCCTGGCGATGACCGGCGTCTCGGCATCCGTATTGCTTCCCGGTATAAAGTCGTTTCCCGCCATTCGAATGGTCAGGGGTATGTCCGGACCGATGTGTTTTCGGGTCAGCGTTATGGTTTCCGTGGGAAACCGAAGCCTGTTTTCAAAATTCCCGCCGTAACTATCCGTGCGCAGGTTGGTTTTGGGTGACAGAAACTGGCAGATGAGGTAGCCGGACGAGCCGATGATTTCAACGCCGTCAAACCCGGCTTCCACGGCCCGTTCTGCAGCCCGGGCAAAAGCGCTTTGGACGCGCTCGATGTCCTCTAAAGTCATTTCCCTGGGGGTTGTTTTGGAGTAGTTCGAATAAACCGCGGAAGGGGCGATCGGCGTCTGGTTGTTGATTAAAAAAGGGAATGCGTAAGCGCCGGCATGAAATAGCTGAATCCATGCGCAGGCGCCTTCAGCCTTTATGATTTGGGTAAGCTTTTGAAAATCTGGAATGGCCTCGTCGGATGCAATGGACAGGGCGGCAAGCCCCGCACCCAAATCGTCAATACCTACCGGCCCGACGGTGACAATGCCGGCTCCGCCTTTTGCCCGTTCCTTGAAATAGGCGTAGTATCGATCGTTTAACTTGCTGTCATAGGAGTAGAGCAGGCCAAGGGATGGATAGGCGATCCGGTTCTTGACCTCCAATTGGTTGATAACGATCGGGCTGAAAAGGTATTTAAACATGTATGCCTCCTGTGGGGTTGCCGTATCAAAATCGACTTTTTCCTTAGAATATATGGATTTAAGCATTTGTTCGCTTGACCTGTATAAAGCAAGCTTTATATTATGTTAGTTTTATTGACAAGATGCAAGGTGTATAATATTTATCTTTTTTTAAAATAATCCGTATGGGCAGGTATTTTAGATGACGCAGCTTCACACGTATGAAAAAAAACAGTTTGAAAAGCTGTTTAAAGAAGAAAAAATTGACAACTTTGAAGATCGCTTCAAGATCCTTGAAATATTTCTTGAAACCGAACAGCATGTCACCGTGACTGGATTAATTGAGCACCTCAAGGGGAAAAACGTCGATTTGTCGCCGGACTTTGTGGAGGAAACCCTTGAACTGATGTGTCATTTCGGATTTGCCCAGAAAGTGCGGTTTGAAAGCGGGGATATCCGATATGAACATCGCCATCTGGGGCACCATCATGATCATATGATATGTACCAAATGTGGTAAAGTTATTGAATTTAAAAACGATCAGCTCGAATCTCTGCAATCCCGGATCGTTTCCGATTATGGGTTCCACATGCTCCAGCATCAGATGAATATTTACGGCATCTGTTCAGATTGCATGGAAACCCGGGATAAATTTATGCCGCTGATTATGGCGAAACCGGGCGAGCGGTTAAAGATCAAGGAGTTTATCGGGGGGCATAATTCACGGATGCGCCTTTTGAGCATGGGGTTCCGGGTGGGGGATGCCATAGAGGTGATCAGCAACCAGGGCAGCGGCCAACTGGTTGTGGCGCTGGATTATAACCGATATGTCCTGGGACGCGGACTGGCGCAAAAAATTATTGTTGAGCCGGAAAAGGCTCCTGAAAATAAGGATTAATAATAATGCGTTTGAGCGAAATGCGGGAAGGACAAACCGCACGGATTGTTGCCGTCAACGGTGAGACAAGACTCCGCCGCCGGATATTGGAAATGGGGCTTACCAAGGGCTCCGAAATTTATATTGAGAAATATGCGCCTTTAAAAGATCCCTTGGAACTGATTGTTAAGGGATGTCATGTATCCCTCAGGGTAAAAGAAGCTTCGGAAATTCAGGTTGTCAGCGAGACCTAAAAGGGAAATTATGCCGAAGAAACTGCTTAGAATTGCGCTTGCCGGCAATCCGAATTCAGGTAAGACCACGATTTTTAATAATTTAACCGGTACCCGCCAGAAGGTGGGGAACTGGCCGGGGGTAACGGTTGAAAAAAAAGAGGGCGAAATCAGCCGTAATGGTTATGATATCAAGGTGATCGACCTCCCCGGCACCTATAGCCTGACCCCCTTTTCCATCGAAGAAATCGTCGCCCGGGATTTTATCCTTGAAGAAAATCCCGATGTGGTTATCGATATCATCGATGCCTCCAACCTGGAACGCAGCCTCTATCTTGCCAACCAGCTGCGCGAGCTTGACTGCAAGGTCATTTTTGCCCTGAATATGGCGGATTTAGCCAAAGCCCGGGGAATGCAGATTGATGCCGGAATCATGTCCGACCTTCTGGGCGTCCCGGTGGTCTTTACGGTCGGCAACAAAGGGGAGGGGTTGAAGGAGTTGATTCAGACCGCTGTTGATCTCAGCGAATCTTCAAGCGGTATTCCGGAAGAACGCAGGGTAAGGTACAGCAAAGATATCGAGGCGGCCATTGCCGATTTGAAAGACGTTCTCATTGAGCAGATAGATGACACATTCCCCTATAATCCGCGTTGGATTGCCATTAAGCTTTTAGAAGACGATGAAATTGTCAAGAAAAGAATTCGCAAGAAAATGGGCGAACCTGCCGAGTCCGTTATTGAAACCGCCCGGCAACTTAGGGGGCAGTTGATGGGGCGGTTTGATGAAGATCCGGAAATCGTGATGACCGACGAGAGATATGGTTTTATCGCCGGTATTATCCGGGAGGCGGTTACCAATAGTATTCGGCGGCGGGTCGATATCTCAAGAAACATTGATCTCGTGTTGACGAATCGATTCCTTGGGTTTCCGATTTTTATCTTTTTTATTTGGGCCATGTTTCAGGTAACGTTTACGCTGGGTGCCTATCCCATGGGATGGATTGATGCGGGCGTCGGGCTGCTTTCCAGTTTCGTGGGCGGGCTTTTGCCGGCGGGGCTGGTAAGGGATCTGCTGGTCAACGGCGTAATCGCCGGAGTGGGAAGCATCATTATTTTTCTTCCCAATATTCTTCTTTTGTTTTTCTGCATTGCACTGTTTGAAGATACCGGATACATGTCCCGGGCTGCCTTTTTAATGGATAAGATTATGCATCTGATTGGTCTGCACGGCAAATCGTTTATTCCCATGCTCATGGGATTCGGGTGCAACGTGCCGGCGATCATGGCGACCCGAACGCTTGAAAGCCGCAAAGACCGAATACTAACAATCATGATCACCCCATTCATGTCCTGCTCCGCCAGACTTCCCGTCTATATTGTACTGGCAGGCACTTTTTTTGCCGCCAGCGCCGGAACGGTGATTTTTATGCTTTATGTACTCGGTATCGTCGTCGCCATATTGACCGGCAGGTTGTTTCGATCCGTCCTGTTAAGGGGATTTGAGGCGCCATTTGTTATGGAACTGCCGCCTTACCGGATGCCGATGGTGAAGAGCCTGCTGATCCATATGTGGGATCGGAGCAAGATGTTTTTAAAGAAAATGGGCGGTATCATTCTTGTGGGCTCGGTGGTAGTCTGGACGTTGTCCACCTTCCCCCGGGATATTGAGTACTCGAGGGATTACGGTGCGGAAATCGGCCGGATCAATACGGTTTATGCCGAAAAAATAGGCGACGCCGCCCCGGATCGGGTTGAAGCGTTAAAGCGCGAGCGGGATGAGTTGATCCAGGAAACAAAAAATCTTCGTTCCGCTGAAAAAGCCAGGAAATCTTATATCGGCCGGATTGGCCACATCATTGAGCCCGTATTTGAGCCAATAGGGATCGACTGGCGGGGCAGCGTCTCCCTGTTAACCGGATTTGTAGCCAAGGAGATCGTGGTCAGTACCATGGGGGTATTGTATGCGGTTGATGAGGACGATGCCGAATCCGAAGCCCTGCATAGTGCATTGAAAAAATCGGGTATGACACCGCTTTCCGCACTTGCCTTGATGCTATTTGTCCTTCTATATATCCCCTGTCTGGCAACAGTGGCAGTGATTGCCCAAGAAACCGGCTCCATCCGCTGGGCCCTGTTTAATGTCGCGTATACTACGGGTGTCGCCTGGGTAATGGCATTTATTGTTTACCAAGGCGGGACTCTGCTTGGCCTGGGTTGACAAAAAAGGCGCTGTAGTCGTTTTAGCCAGCCACAGCGCCTTTAATCATTTGTCGTTAAGCGGCATTATATGTTTCTTCAGCTTCGGGCATCCGCTCCATAAGCTCAAACCCGATGGCATCATTTTCCGGTTTCGCCCGGATTCGGCTGTATTCCGGAATATCCCCCTTGAGTATGGCCATGGACAGCGGATTCTCAATATACTGCTGAATGGTTCGTTTCAAGGGCCTTGCCCCATAAACCGGATCAAATCCCCTTTCCGCCAGCATATCCTTGGCGTCGTCTGCAAGCTCCAACTCGATGTTTTTCTCTGTCAGCCGTTTTTGCAGGTAAGCCATCTGAATGTCCACTATGATCCGGATCTGCTCGTGGCTCAGGTTATGGAAGATGATGGTCTCGTCGATCCGGTTCAGGAATTCGGGTTTAAAACTTGACCGGAGTGCCTGCATCACTTTTTCTTCCATCTCTTTGCGCCGCTCCTCGCTGTATTCCTGGAGCAGATGGCTGCCGACGTTGGATGTCATGATGATCAGGGTATTTTTGAAATCCACGGTTTTCCCCTGGCCGTCGGTCATCCGGCCGTCATCCAGGATTTGGAGCAGGGCGTTGAAGACGTCCGGGTGCGCTTTTTCAATTTCGTCAAAAAGTACGACGGAATATGGGCGCCGACGGACGGATTCGGTCAGATATCCGCCTTCTTCATAGCCGACGTATCCCGGAGGCGCACCGATGAGACGCGATACGGCATGTTTCTCCATGTATTCGGACATATCCACCCGGACAATGGCCTGTTCGTTGTCATAGAGGAACTCGGCCAGCGCTTTGGCCAGCTCGGTTTTGCCCACGCCGGTGGGCCCCATGAAAATAAAGGATCCGATCGGGCGATTCGGGTCCTGGAGTCCGGAGCGTGCCCGCCTGACGGCATCTGATACCGCCCGGACCGCATCCTGCTGGCCGACCACCCGCTGCTGGAGGCGTTCTTCCATTCGGACCAGCTTTTCCCGTTCGCTTTCGAGCATCTTTTGTACCGGTATGCCGGTCCATTTGGAAACGATTTCCGCAACATCTTCGGCGTCGACCTCTTCCCTTAGCATCCGGCGCTGGGACTGGATTTCTGCGAGTTTGGCATTGCTTTCTTCCAGCCGGCTGCGCAGCTCATTTCGTTTGCCGTAGCGGATTTCCGCGACCTTTTCAAAGTTGCCCTCGCGCTCGGCTTTTTGTTCTTCCGTCGTCAACTGATCCAACTCCGTCTTGATCGAGCGGATGTTCTGAATCACCTCTTTTTCATTCTGCCAGTGGGCATTCATCTGGTTGAACTCTTCTTTCAGGTTTTCAAGTTCCTTTTCCAGTTTTCCCAGGCGCTCTTTGCATGCCTTGTCGGATTCTTTTTTCAACGCCTCCCGTTCAATTTCAAGCTGCCGGATTTTGCGCTGGATCTCGTCGATTTCAACGGGTTTACTGTCGATTTCAATCCGGAGGCGGGAGGCGCACTCATCAACCAAGTCAATAGCCTTGTCCGGCAGAAACCGGTCCGTGATATACCGATCGGATAGCGTGGCTGCCGCCACAATGGCCGAATCCTTTATTTTAACCCCGTGATGGACCTCATATTTCTGCTTCAGCCCCCGAAGGATGGAAATGGTGTCCTCTTTTGTCGGCTCCGCTGTAAATACGGGCTGAAACCGGCGCTCAAGGGCGGCATCTTTTTCAATGTGCTTGCGGTATTCACCGATGGTGGTGGCGCCCACGCATCTTAATGTGCCGCGGGCTAGCCCTGGTTTGAGCATATTGGAGGCATCCACCGCGCCTTCGGCCGCACCGGCACCCACCAATGTGTGCAATTCATCGATAAACAAAATGATTTTGCCTTCGGCTTTTTCGACTTCTTTAACCACCGCCTTAAGGCGGTCTTCGAACTCACCGCGGTATTTGGCCCCGGCCACGAGCGTGCCCATATCCAGGGCAATCAGCCGGCGGTCCTTTAAGGATTCGGAAACGTCGCCCTCTATGATCCGCTGGGCCAGGCCCTCGACAATGGCGGTTTTGCCAACCCCAGGCTCGCCGATTAAAACGGGGTTGTTTTTTCGCCGCCGGGAAAGCACCTGCACAATCCGACGGATTTCATCATCCCGGCCGATCACCGGATCGAGTTGACCCCGACGGGCCTCTTCGGTTAAATCCCGCGTATATTTTTCCAGGGCCTCGTATTTATCCTCCGGGTTTTGGTCGGTAATGGTCTGATTGCCCCGGATATCTGAGAGCACCTGGAGAATGGCATCCCGTTTGACGCCATATCGGGAAAGCATTTGCGCCAGGCTGCTTTGCTTTTCTTCGGCAATGCCCAGAAATATGTGTTCAATGCTGACATACTGGTCCTTCATCTGATCGGCCTCTTCAAATGCCTTATCAAGGACCTTCTTGGTTCTCTGGGAAATATAGATTTCGCCGGCTGCGCCTTCGACTTTTGGAAGCTTTTCAATCAAGGGCTTCAGCTCCTGATTGATATTGTCCGGCGTGACACCGATTTTGCGCATAATGGAGCCGGCAATCCCGTTGGAATCGTCAAGCATGGCCTCCAGCAAATGTTCCGGTTCAATCTGCTGATGGTTATACCTTGACGCCCGGGAATTGGCCTCCTGAATTAACTCCTGGGATTTTATCGTGAATTTATCAAATCGCATTTATCTTAACCTCCTTTATTGGCGCGATGTTTTATTTTCAATACTTTTCAGTAAGTTAAAATAAGCACGAAGGGCTGAATGTCAACAATCCCGCTAAGCCGAAAAAAACAGGTAAATTTCTTTTTATTTGATTTTTAAACCAAAAATGCTTAAATTAAACTTAAAGAATCAGGTGAAAATTATTCATTCTTAAATCTTACCCTCGAGTTGTGGAGCTTCCCGCCGTTGCAGCATGGCAACAAAAACAAACGTACGTTTACGATTTTATGCATCCATTACCCATTCTGCCGCGAAAACCGTTTTTTTGCGCATTCTAATGCTACCCCGCTGACAAGTATGGTGCGATCAGCGGCGCTTGGCATCCGATATACGAGGGCCTTGATGGAATTTCCGGTTACATGATTTTTCATTAACCCATTTTTCCAAGGAGCAGGAAATGAGCAGACAATTGTCATTTACCAAGCATGAACGAAAAATTTTACCCGATTATCGTCAACGAATCAGCTCTGCGGAATCCACCCAGGATGTGAAAAAATTTTTTGTTTACATGGTTGACATGCTTTTTAATGAAATTTTTCCTGATAAGATAACCCTCGAGGATAATGATATAAAATTGACGCCGGGGCAGTCGGGAGGGTATCAGTTAAGTAAACGGCTGAGAACAAAACCCGAATTTAATGAATTATGGAAAACTTCCGATTTATCCGATCTTCTGGAGCGGATGGCCGAGGTCGCCTGTAACCGGTATCGGCATTTGGAGAAGCATCCGGAGAAGACGTCGTCCAAAATCCGCAAGTAAAACTAGGACCAGTGGTGAAAATCCGGCCCCTCACGCAGGCTTTCGTATAATGCAATGCCGACGGCGGTAGAGAGGTTGAGGCTGCGGATATCTCCGAGGATGGGGATATAATAGGTTTGTGCGGAATCGAATTTTATCCGTATTTCCTTGGGCAGGCCGTTGGTTTCGGAGCCAAAAATCAAAAACTGCCGGGAAGGGGTTTTGGGGATTTGCCAAACGGGATGATATCCGGTTTTGCTTAAAATGACCGCCTCGGATTGATCAAGTCCGGTCTTTTTGGCAAATGCTTCAAAACTCTCCCACACGGACAGATTCACTTGTTCCCAGTAATCAAGACCGGCCCGCTTGACCTCCCGGCTATTCAAGGAAAAGCCAAGGGGTTTGATTAAGTGAAGATAGGCATCGGTTCCCAGACAACTCCGACCGATGTTGCCCGTATTCCAATGGATTTCCGGAGAGACTAAAACAATGTGGCGTTCAAAGGGGTGGTGCATTAAAATGTTCGCGGCTTGCAGATAATCTCCCGAACTTGGATATCAAAGAAGTTGGACTGGTTGGCCGGTTTCAGGATAAGGGCGGTATCTACGCCCTTGCCCGTCCCGCCAATGGCGAGGATGTCATTGCCGCTTAAAGCCCCCGCATCCGCCGCCATGACTGAGACTTCAATAGCGACTTTAGTCCCCTGTCCGAAAAGTCTAAGTGTGTCAGCGATTAGCAGTACCGGGTAAATACCGGTATACTTTTTGGCCAGAGAGCGTTCGACACCGGATAGGGCATGCGTCGCCTCGATCACTTTGACCCCTTCCTCTTCGAGATCCCGCCGGACATCATCCTTCATGGTGCTCTGAAAGGGCTCTTTGAAGCCGCAATGGTAGGTGACCGCAGTAATGTTAAACCCTTTGAAAATTTCCAGGGCCCGGTATGCGGTATCGCCTGAAGAAGATGCGACCACGACTTCATTGATTCCGAGCTCCTTAGCCCGGTCGCAAGCGAATTCGAGGGTTTGCTGGGTATTTATTTTGCCGGGTTCTTCAAAATGGGAGAACAATTTAGACATACTCATAAGCGGCTTCCCTCATTCATGCTTTTCATTAGCTCAATAATTTAATATAATATGTTTA
>JAGYOX010000124.1 GCA_018399235.1 Desulfobacterales bacterium
AGATTGTCAAAATTAATATTTTATGAAAATCATTAGGGATATTGGTAGTGGGTAATTCCTAACACAAAAAAATCAGAAGGATATCATTATTTTATGGACCAGGCAGCGAAAATTAAAATAAACCCGGATGGGACGTTAGACGTCCCGAATCATGTAATCATTCCCTTTATCGAGGGGGACGGCACTGGACCGGACATCTGGCGGGCTACCCGGATTGTCATTGATGCGGCGGTTCAAGCTGCCTATCAAGGCCGGAAACAAATTGCCTGGGAAGAGCTGCTTGTTGGGGAGAAAGGCTATCAGCAAACCGGTGAATGGCTTTCAAAAGATGCCCTGAATAAAATCCGCGAACATGTCGTGGCCATCAAGGGACCATTGACTACTCCCGTTGGCAAGGGCATCCGAAGCCTTAATGTATCCATTCGCCAGGAACTGGATCTATACGCCTGTGTTCGACCGGTAAAATATATCGATGCCGTACCCAGTCCCATGAAGCATCCTGAAAAAATCGATATGGTTGTATTCCGGGAAAATACAGAAGATCTTTATGCCGGCATTGAATGGCCGGCCGGAAGCGATGAGGCCAGGGCGGTGACCACATTTTTATCCGAAAAAATGGGGGCATGGCTGCCTGAGAACCCGGGCATCGGCATCAAGCCGATCAGTGAGAAAAACACCAAGCGACTGGTAGCCAAGGCAATCGCGTATGCCATTGACAAAGGCTATCCCAGCGTTACGCTCATGCATAAAGGCAATATAATGAAATATACGGAGGGCGCCTTCTGCAGCTGGGGATACGAGGCCGCGGCAGAGGGCTTTTCCGATAAGACCATCACCGAAGCTGAACTTTACAGGAACCATAACGGTGTGCCGGTGCCCGGCAAGATCATTATCAAGGACCGGATCGCCGATATGCTGTTTCAACAGGTGCTGCTGCGGCCTGAAGAATTTGGGGTTATTGCCACGCCGAACCTGAACGGGGACTATATCTCAGATGCTTTGGCCGCCCAAGTCGGCGGGCTCGGCATGGCACCCGGTGCCAATATAGGCGATGAATGCGCGGTTTTTGAAGCTACCCATGGTACCGCCCCAAAATATGCGGGTCTAGACAAGGTCAATCCAAGCTCGTTGATTCTTTCCGGAGCCATGATGCTTGATCACATGGGATGGAAAGAAGCCGCCGAACGAATCCGCCGAAACCTTCAGGAAACCATCCGCTCTGGAAAGGTGACCTACGACCTGGCCCGCCAGATTGAAGGCGCGTCAGAGGTTGCCTGCTCGGCGTTCGGAAACGCAATTGCCAGTTGCAGAAACAACAGTCAGAAATAAAACTGCTTGTCCGGATTTCAGCCGCATTCAAGGAGGCGCTTTTTCCGAACAAGTGCAGCGTCTGTGGCCGGTTTTTTCACCCGGAGGGCTTTGAAACGCCGCAGCCCAATTTTTCGTCCCCGTTTTCAGCTGATATTTATGAATATATAATGACGCCTTTTTTGTGCAGCAGTTGCCGCACCCAATTTTATCCCATCGAATCGCCAAAATGTATACGGTGCGGAGAGATGTTTAAAAGCCGGACAGGTAGTGATCATATCTGTGAAAAATGCCTTACGCAAAAAACCCATTTTGACTGTATCCGATCCGCCGGACAGTATGACGGCAGTTTGATGGCCCTCATCCATCGATTCAAGTATAAACGGAAAATGCAGCTGGCCCGGCCATTAGGCCGCTTGCTGTTTCATGCGTTTGTCAGTTATAGTGAGTTGCCCGTACCCGATGTGATCGTACCGGTCCCCCTTCATCCGTCACAGATAAAAAAAAGGGGGTTTAACCAGGCCTCATTGATTTTAAACCAATGGGCGGCATTTTTTCCTGAATCCGGCTGTCCGTGTCCGGACATCGCATATGACGGAAAAATACTTAAGCGAATTAAAAATACCCATTCCCAGACCAGCCTAAGCCGGGAACAGAGAAGATTAAATATCAGGGAGGCATTTTCCTTGAACCCGGATAGCCGGGTTCAAGGAAAAACCGTTTTGATCATCGATGATGTCTGCACTACCGGATCGACGGTAAACGAATGTGCAGCGATATTGAAAAATGGGGGTGCAGATTGTGTAAATGTATTGACACTGGCCCGGGCGGCATGAAATGAGATGATAAAAAGGTGTTCGCAAAATGACAGGATTGTCCGCCGGAATTTTCCAATTTGACATTCGCTGCGGTGAAGTCGATAAAAATGTCAGGACGGCATTTGAGGGCATCTCCCAGTTGAGTGATCAGGGTGCCGAGCTATTGGTGCTGCCGGAGATGTGGTCAAGCGGCTTTGACTATCCGGCGCTTGCCCGACATGCCGAAAAAACGCCTGAAATCCTTGAGCGTTTGTCTGAAACCGCCGCAAGAAAAGCGATTATTATCGCCGGTTCCCTGCCGGAATTGGCGGCCGAAAAAATCTATAACTCCCTTTATGTTATTGATAATAATGGTGAAATTGCCGGCAAATACCGAAAAGCCCACCTTTTTCCGCTGATTGAGGAGGATAAATATTTATGCGCCGGCGATCGAACACACGTCTGTCAAACCCATGCGGGACGTCTCGGACTGATGATCTGCTATGATTTAAGATTCCCCGAATTCTGTCGTTCCCTTGCCGTCAAGGGTGCAGAAATCGTCATCGTATCGGCCCAATGGCCGTCTTCAAGGATCCATCACTGGGATATCCTGTTGCAGGCCAGGGCGATCGAAAACCAGCTGTTTCTGATTGCCGCCAACCGCCATGGGAGGGAGGGCGATCTAATTTATAACGGGCATTCCCAAATTGTCTCACCGGCAGGCGAGGTGCTGGTCAAGTCAGATTCCCCTGAGACGACGATAACGGCATCCATCGATATTGAAGAAATCGAGAGGGTCAGGAATCAATTCAACTGCCTGAAACAAAGGATCCCATCTGTATATGACCTCTAAAGTAGTTGATATAAAAACGCTGAAAGCCCGTTTAAACGCCCTGCCCAGGGATCGATTCAGGATCGTTTTTACCAACGGCTGTTTTGATATTCTGCACGCCGGCCATATCCGCTACCTGGCTGAGGCGAAAAATGCCGGAGATTACCTGATTGTAGGATTAAACTCCGACCTTTCAGTTCGATCCATTAAAGGAGACAAGCGCCCCATCATCCCCCAAAATCAGCGGGCGGAAGTTCTTGCGGGCCTGACAAGCATTGATTATATAATATTTTTTGATGAACCGGATCCGTATAACCTGATATCCGAGATTTTACCGGATGTTTTGGTCAAAGGCGGAGACTGGACGGAATCCACGATCATCGGGGCGGAGGTAGTTAAGAAAAACGGCGGTCAAATGCTCTGCGTCCCGTTTGAATACGATACTTCTACCTCCCGGATTATTAAAAGAATTGTCAAGCTTTATGGAAACAACGAATAAGCCGGGATAGACAGCACCTGAGACCGATTTCAAATGATCGCACACATTAAAAACGGCATCCTCTTTTTTGCGTTCCCCCTGCTATCCCAATTTCCAAGAGTCAGCCACGCCATATTCACCCGGCAGGTCGGGCATAGCCAGCCTCCCTATGACAGCCTGAATATTGGTTTCAACGAAAAAGATGATCCGGATACGATCGAATCCAACCGTTCGCTGGTTGCAGGCTGTATTGATGCCGGCCGGCCGTTGGTATACGCCCAACAGGTTCACGGATCAAATGTGGTCTCATTAAAACGTGCCGATGTCTCGACGGATCATACAAAAATACCGGAACCCATAACCGGTGATGCAATGATAACGGATATAGACGGCATGCCGATCACCATTCAGCTGGCGGACTGCCAGGCGATCCTCATGTACGACCCGGTCAATTCAGTCATCGCCAACGTACATTCCGGGTGGCGGGGAAGCATACAGAATATTGTCGGCAAAACCATCCAACGAATGCAATCCGATTTCTCATGTCGGCCGTCGGATATCCATGCCGCGGTGTCCCCCTCCCTGGGCCCGTGCTGCAGTGAATTCAAAAATTATCAAACCGAAATTCCTGAAAAATTCTGGCATTACCGGGACAACCGGAACTGCTTTAATTTCTGGGAGGTCACGCGGGACCAGTTAACCGAAGCCGGCGTATTATCAGAACATATTGAGCTATCCGGCCTCTGCACAAAATGCAACGGCCACCTGTTTTACTCATACCGTAAAAATAAGGAGACCGGTCGATTTGCGGCCATTATCAGCCTTATTAACGACTAAGCTTGCAAAAAAATTATGAATCAGGAAACCGCCAAAATTTTATGGAATAAACCGGCCGGCGCTTCGGTTTACCGAATCGGCCTGACATGCGGCAACGAATACGGTCAAGCCGATCCCGGGCAGTTTGTCACCCTTCGGCTGCCCAAAGAATCATCCCCCCTTCTTCGAAGACCGTTTTCAATCCACCGGTTAATCAAAAACAACGGTGAATTAAAGGGTATTGAAATCCTGTACAAAGCCGTCGGCGAGTTTACCCGAAAACTATCCCATACAGCCGCCGGTGAGCGGATCGACATGCTGGGGCCCCTGGGTAAAGGATTCACGGTTTCTGCCGCGATAAAAAGCGCAGCCCTTGTCGCCGGCGGAATCGGGGTGGCCCCAATGGTTTTTCTGGCTGATAGACTAATACATGAAGGTATAAGTCCCACCCAAACCATCGTCTGCTTAGGCGGCCGTTCAGCCGATGATGTCTTGTGTGACACCGACTTCCAAACCATGGCTTTAAAGACACGCATCACCACGGAAAACGGCAGCATCGGAGAAAAAGGCCTGGTCACTGATGCGCTTTCAAACTGGCTCAAGGACCATCAACCGGATATGATCTACGCATGCGGCCCCATGCCGATGCTTGGCGCAGTTTCAGCTATTGCAAAGCAAAAGAATATGCCATGCGAGGTTTCGATCGAAACCATCATGGCCTGCGGTGTCGGCGCATGCCTGGGCTGCGCCATAAAAGATACCCAACATGCAGAGGGCTATGGGCATGTTTGTATTGATGGGCCTGTGTTCAATGCAGCAAGATTAAATCTGGCAGGCCGTTGAAAAACTACTGCGCTTGTTGATGCTGTGTTAAAATTCGGCTCAAAAAATCAAGTTTTTTTCGTTTTATATTGACGTTAAAATAAAGCTGTGATAGCAAAATTGTTTTTGACAATCGGGTATAACCCGCCTTAGGTGTGGGGATATGAAAAAAGAAACCCGACAGATGATACGGGAGCTCGGCTGGTACAGCGCATTCGGGTTGTCTATAGCGTTGTCCGTATTTCTCGGATTATTCATCGGCCTGTTTTTGGACAAACTTTTCGGCACAGCGCCATGGATGATGTTTATATTTTTGGGTTTCGGTATTGTGGCGGGATTTCGCAATATTTCGCTTGCAATAAAAAAAGTCAACCGAATGAAATAGTCTGATGAGAACTCAGCAGCGCATACTCAAATTCATATTATGGGGAAACTGGATTTTACTGGGAATTCTTGGCTTGGCCGGCCTTGTTTTTGCCCCCTTTGACTTTACAAAAGGCATTATTGCCGGCGGGCTGATTGTTACCATCAATTTTCACATGCTTTACAGGACGCTTAAAAAATCGTTAACGCCGCCGTGCTTGGCCTCCCATAATGTGGTGCTGGTCAAGTACTATGTCCGGTTTATTCTTAGCGGTATTGTTATTTTTATTATGATTTCCAGCGGGTTTGTCCATCCCCTGGGATTGTTTGTCGGTCTGTCAATCGTTGTGGCAAGCATTCTTCTTGCCACCCTGGGCGAGATTAAAAAACATATATTCAAGGAGGCGGTCTGAGGTGGAACTGACACATCCTTATCTATTCTTTGTCAAACTTTGTGAGATATTGGGACTCAGTCATTTTGCCCATGAGAATCCCCATATTGTTTATTCCTGGGTGGTGATGGCCATTCTGATCATTCTTGGCGTCCTCGGGACAAAAAAAATCACCCTGATTCCCAACAAACTGCAGAATGTGCTGGAACTTGCCGTATCCGGACTTGAAGAGTTCATGGTGGACATCTGCGGGGATGAGGGCCGCTGGTTTTTTCCGCTGATCGGCACCATTTTTATCTATATTTTTGTCTGTAATATCATGGGCCTGATTCCAGGCTTTTATCCGGCCACAGCGAATTTAAACACCACACTTTCCTGCGCCATTGTAGTTTTTGTATCCACCCATGCCATCGGCATCAAATATCACGGGATCAAATATATCAGGCATTTCACTGGCCCCATCTGGTGGATGATCCCCATTATTCTGCCGATTGAAATTATTGGCCACTGTGCACGGGTGCTTTCCCTGTCTTTCCGGCTTTTCGGCAACCTGATGGGGCATGAGTTGGTGCTTACCATTTTATTCTTTCTGGCCGGTGCATTTTTCGCCCCCTTGCCGATCATGGTACTGGGAATTCTGGTCGCCCTGATCCAGGCATTCATATTCTATATGCTGAGCATCATGTATTTTACAGAGGCCATGGAGCACGCACATTAAAATTGCAAAAATAATAAACAGTTTGCTTTTGGAAGAAGCCAAACGGTAACTTATTAATCACTTAAAGGAGGTTTTAATGGAAGCTCAAGCACTACAGTATTTCATCGCAGCAGTAACCGCCGCCGGTTTCGGGATCGCCATCGCCGCTTTTGGCTGCGGCATCGCCCAGGGCCTGGGCCTTCGCGCAGCCGTTGAAGGGATTGCCCGCAACCCCGAATCTTCCGGTAAGGTTACGGTGACCATGCTGATCGGCTTGGCCATGATCGAGTCCCTGTGTATTTATGCGCTGGTTATCTCACTGATCTTGATCTATGCCGCACCGATGTCTGGTACCGTTACAGAACTTGTTGAAAAACTTGCCGGGATCTAATCCCATTTTGTATCACAAAACGTAAAAAAAGGCCGTTGGCGGTTTTCCGGCAAACGGCCTTTTTTTTCTACTACAATATCTTCTTCAAAAACCGGCCGGTGTAAGATTTTTCCACTGACGCCACCACCTCCGGTGTTCCGCTCGCAACGACCTCTCCCCCGTACTCGCCGCCCTCGGGCCCTAAATCAATAATATAGTCGGCATACTTGATAACATCGAGGTTGTGTTCGATGACGATTACCGTATTTCCGGATTCCACAAGCCGGTTTAACACGCCAAGAAGTTGTTTAATGTCGTCCATGTGAAGCCCGGTCGTCGGCTCATCCAGTATATACAAGGTCTGACCGGTTTCCCGCTTGCCAAGCTCCCTGGCCAGTTTAACCCGCTGGGCCTCGCCGCCGGAAAGAGTGGTTGCCGGCTGACCGATATGAATATAGCCGAGCCCCACGTCAACTAGGGTCTGGAGTTTATCGCGGATGTTTGTGATATTGCCGAAAAATTCCAACGCCTGGTTGACCGTCATTTCAAGCACTTCAGCGATATTTCGGCCTTTATATTTGATTTCCAGAGTTTCCCGGTTGTAACGTTGGCCATGGCAAACATCACAGGTCACATAGACATCCGGCAAAAAATGCATCTCAATCTTGATGATCCCGTCTCCGGTACACGCCTCGCACCGTCCGCCCTTGACATTGAAACTGAAACGCCCCGGCTTGTAGCCGCGCATGCGGGCATCAGGCGTTCTGGCAAAAAGCTCCCGGATAAACGTAAAAAGGCCTGTATAGGTCCCGGGATTGGACCGGGGGGTCCGTCCGATAGGGGACTGATCAATATTGATTACCTTGTCGATATGTTCTAGTCCCTCGATGGCACTATGTTTTCCCGCCGGAATACCACTGCGATACAACCGCTGGGCGAGAATCCGATATAAAGTCTCCAATACCAGGGTGGATTTTCCAGATCCGGAAACGCCGGTGACGCAGATAAAACAACCAAGAGGAAAAGCGACATCAATATGCTTCAAATTATTTTCCGAAGCCCCGTGGAGAATCAACTGACGGCCGTTTGCCGGCCGCCTGGATGGCGGGACGCGGATCTGTTTTTTCCCGGCCAGATATTGACCGGTCAATGAGCGCTCTGATTGCAGCAATGCTTTTGGAAGACCGGAAAATACGATTTCACCACCCCTTCGCCCGGCGCCGGGCCCCATGTCCACCACATAGTCTGCCGCCAGTATGGTTTTTTCATCATGCTCGACGACCAGCACTGTATTGCCTAAATCCCGCATCTGCTTGAGCGTCTCCAGCAGCCGGTGGTTGTCCCGCTGGTGCAGACCGATACTTGGTTCATCCAAAACATACATAACGCCGGACAGCTTGGCCCCGATCTGCGTGGCCAACCGTATCCGCTGGGACTCACCGCCGGAAAGGGTAGTGGCATTCCTGTCCAGGGTCAAATAGGACAGCCCCACGTTCATGAGAAAAGTCAACCGGTCATTGATTTCCCTTAAAATTCGGACGGCAATTACCTCCCTTTTGCCGCTGAATGTCAAATTGTTAAAAAATTCGCAGGCCCTTTCAATCGAAAACGCCGTAATCTCGGAAATAGAAAGGTCATCTATTTTTACCGACCGGCTTATCCGATTCAGCCGGCTGCCGTGACACTCCGGACATGGCCGGAAGTTCATGTACTGCTTGATGTCTTCCCTTGCCTGATGGGAATCGGTTTCCAGATAGCGGCGCTCAAGATTGGGAATCACCCCTTCAAACGGTCTTTTAAAATTGATCCGCCGGTTTTTTCGGGAAAAATAAAACGGAATTTCCGTTTCACCGGAGCCATACAGCAGCACATTCTTGAAATGCTCCGGCAACTCCTTGTACGGCGTATAAATATCGACGTTATAGTATGATGTCAGGGCATCCAGGAATTCCGCGAACTGAACCGAACTCCGGTTCGCCCAGGGCCGGACCGCACCTTCGCGCAATGAAAGCTCAGTATCCGGGACCACCAGATTCGGATCAAGTTCTGTGGTGGATCCGAGACCACCGCATTTGGGACAGGCCCCCTGGGGGGAGTTAAATGAAAAGCTGGCCGGCGTAAGCTCCGGATAACTAATACCGCAATGAATGCAGGCGGCTTTTTCACTGAAACGCATGGAATCTACGATACGACCCGTTTCGTCCACCACATCAACGACAACAATCCCATCGGAGAGCGAGGTTGCGAGTTCAACGGAGTCCGCCGCCCGATTTCTTATTTTTTCCTTTACGACCAATCGATCCACCACCACATCAATGGTATGCTTCCTGGTTTTGGCCAGCTTTGGCACCGAATCGATTTCCGCGACCCTTCCGTCAACTTTAACCCGCGCAAATCCATCCTTTTTTAGCCGCGCCAGCAGCCGTTCATGAGTTCCCTTCTGTTCGGAAACCAGGGGGGCGAGAATCATAAGCCGACTGCCTTCGGGCAGCCCCATCAATCTGTCAACTATCTGGTCCAACGTTTGAAAAGTTATCGGACGGCCACACTGGTAGCAGTGGGGGATGCCCACCCGGGCAAATAAGAGTCGGAGATAATCGTATATTTCTGTCACCGTGCCAACGGTTGACCGGGGATTATGGCTGGCTGTTTTCTGCTCTATGGCAATGGCCGGCGAAAGGCCGTCGATCAAGTCTACATCCGGCTTCTCCATCCGTTCCAGAAATTGCCGGGCATAAGTGGATAGGGATTCGACATAGCGGCGCTGGCCTTCAGCGTACAGGGTGTCAAAAGCAAGCGTGGATTTACCGGAACCCGAAAGCCCGGTGATGACGACAAACCGGTTGCGGGGCAATTCCAGATCAATATTTTTTAGATTGTGCTGCCTGGCGCCTTTTATGACAATGCGATCCGATTCCATTCATTCGTTCCGCAGTCTATCAATAAGAGAAAAAATGACAAACTCGTAAAAAGTCGATTTATGGATGGCAAAGTAAAAAGTTTAAGCCCCGTT
>JAGYOX010000125.1 GCA_018399235.1 Desulfobacterales bacterium
TAAAATGAAATTACAAATAGCAAATCCCAAATAATAAACAAGCACCAAGCTGCAAACAAGCACCAAACTGCAAAAAAGCACCAAATTACAAACAACAAATTACAAACAAGCACCAAATAACAAATAACAAATAACAAATAACAAACTACAAACAAGCACCAAATAACAAATAACAAATAACAAACTACAAACAAGCTCTTGGTTTGCCAGGTTTTGGTCATTGAATATTGGAATTTGTTTGAGATTTGGTGCTTGTAATTTGTGATTTTAGACAAACAAGAAAAAGCAGAGCCACAGCTATCTCTAGTCTGGCCCAAAGGATCAGGCTTTTCAAGGCTGCATAAGAATGAGCAAAACACCAGAAAATATCTTTTCAGTCACCTCAAAGCTCCGGAACTACCTGGATTTCATATCAAGCCTGGGCTTCAAGGGGGTTGACTGCTCGGAGCAAACCCTTGAGATCCTTCGGTCTTGGGGAAATAAGCCCATAAAATCCAGGGGAACGCTGCATGATATCGCCTCTGAATTAAAGACCTGCCGGCGATGCCCCCTGGCCGGATCCGGTCAACATGCGGTAATGGGCGCCGGTAATCCGGATGCCAGGCTCATGTTTGTCGGCGGCTGGCCCGAAACCGAGGACGCTGCATCCGGCAAGCCATACAGCGGCAGGGCCGGCGAGCTTTTGAGCCGGATTATCCAGGCGATGGATTTAACTCGTGATGATGTTTACATCAGTCATGTGCTGAAGTGCCGTCCGCTTTCGGATGACGAGCCTGCAGCCGGGGATATCCAAATATGCTGCGGTTTTGTTCAAGGGGAAATCGATTTGATAAAACCGGCCGTTATCTGCGCCCTTGGCGAGGTTGCGGCAAGGGCGCTGCTCGATACATCGGCCTCCTGGGCGGAGCTTTGCGGCCGATTCCATAAATACCGGAATATTACAGTGATGCCCATATTTTCGCCGGAGTATTTGCTTGCCAATCCGTCCGCCAAGCGGAAAACATGGGATGCGGTCAAGCAGATTATTCAGAAGCTGATGGCGCCGTAAAAAGGTTCATCCTGAAACCGGCTTTTTACAAGACCATCAAAATTCATTGACAAAAGAAAAATACCTGTATTAAATATAAAAAGTTAAAACTTTGGGTATCGGAGCGGGGGCAGCTGACCTCCGCTTTATATTTTTATGAGGAGGCTGACGCAACAAAACACGTCCAATGGAAGGCTGAAGCCTTCCGCTACATGGATTGCACAGATAGGGACCGGTTTGTGAAATATGGCCGTTAATGGCAGAAGCAATGTAGAGGCGGGCTTTAGCCCGCCATTTGCAGGGGCGGCCGGCGCAACAAAACGCATTCACTGGAAGGCTGAAGCCTTCCACTACATGGATTGTACAGGGAAAAGGAGGAGATTTCAGATATGGGCAAAAAAGAAAAACAGGTAAAGGAAAAACCTCTTGATAAGATGACCGCCACGGAGCTCCGCGAAGTCGCCATTGAGATGCCGGAAATCACAGGGGCCAGCGGCATGAACAAGGCCGAGCTTTTAAAGGTCATTAAAAAGGCCAAGGGCATCGAAGATACGGCCAAAAAAAGGGAATCAAAAGTATCCGTCCGGGAGATTAAGGAAAAAATCCGCGAGTTGAAGAAAAAAAGGGAGCAGTGTCTTGAGGAAGATGATAAGAAAATGGCGGATATCTACCGGCGGCGGATCAGCCGGTTGAAGAAAAAAACCCGGAAAGCGGCATAAGGCTGGAATTTTTTGACGGTAGAGCCTTTGAAGCTGGCGCCATCGGAGCTGGCGTTTGATATTGACGGCGTGTTTGCCGATACCATGACGCTTTTTCTGGATATCGCCCGGTACGAATTCGGTATTAATGACGTGCGATACGAGGACATCGTCGAATACGATTTCAAGGGATTCGGCCGGATGGATGAAGCGGTGAGCCTGGAGATACTCATTAAAATTGTTGAGGGCAAATACACGCAGCCGCTGAATCCAATGCACGGTGCCCCGCATGTTATTGAAAAGCTAAACCGGCATCACCGCCCGACGCTTTTTGTAACGGCGAGGCCGGATGGCGAGCATATTTCCAATTGGCTGCTCAATGTGCTGCCGCTTGATGAGAATGATATAGAAGTGGTGGCCACCGGCTCGTTTGAAGATAAAAAGGAGGTGCTTTTAGGCCGGGGGATTAAGCATTTTGTGGAAGATCGGTTAGAGACCTGTTTTCTGCTGCAGGAGGCGGGTATTACCCCGATCGTTTACAAACAGCCCTGGAACCGAAAGCCGCATCCCTTCCACGAGGTTCAAAACTGGCAGGATATTGAAGCCTTGATCACATTCAGATGAATGATAACGCATTAAATCTTCTGGTTCAGCAGTTTGTCGATTTCCTTTCCCTTGAGAAAGGCTTTGCGGCAAATACTTGCCGGGCCTACTTGCACGATGTCGAAGATTTTTTGCAGTATTTCATGAATAATCGGGCCCTGCCGATGACAATTGACGGCGATGGCAAGCATACGGATGCCTCGGATATCGATGCGGTCAGCAGTTTAGTCATTCGTGGATATCTCGGTCAGCTTCACAAGCAGAAGATCAAAAAGACCTCCATTGCGCGTAAAATTTCTTCAATCCGCACGTTTTTCAAATTCCTGGAAAAACACGGCGTGATTACGGAAAACCCGGCGGAATCGGTTTTGACCCCCAAGCAGGAAAAACCGGTGCCGGCTTATTTGACGGTGGACGAGGTGTTCCGGCTGCTGGATTCCATTAATACAAAGACAATCGGCGGCAAGCGGAACCGGGCCATGCTTGAAACACTTTATTCAGCCGGTATCCGGGTGTCTGAACTGGTCGGGCTGAATGTGCCGGACGTTGATTTCTCGGGTAAATCGATCCGGGTGCTGGGTAAAGGCAACAAGGAGCGGATCGTGCCCATCGGGCAGCCCGCGTTGACAGCTATTCAGGACTACCGGGAGGCCCTGCATAACCAAAAAAAAATCGTGGCAGAAGGCAAGGGCAAGAGCCCGTTGTTTTTAAATAAAAATATGGGGCGGCTGACAACCCGGTCCGTGGCCCGGATACTCAGCAAGGCAGCGCTTGAGGCGGGGCTGTCCGTGCCGGTATCCCCGCATGATTTGAGGCATTCGTTTGCCACCCATCTGCTGGATGCGGGTCTGGACCTGCGGATGGTTCAGGAGCTTTTGGGGCATAAGCAGCTTTCAACGACGCAGAAGTATACGCACGTGAGTATTGATCGGTTGATGGCGGCGTATGATAACGCGCATCCGAGGAAATGACAGGGACTAAGGGACTAAGGCACTAAGGCACTAAGGCACTGAGGGACTAAGGCACTGAGGGACTAAGGCACTGCGGCAATGAGCAGGAAGGCTAAAGCCTTCTCCTGTGTCATTCCGAGGAGCGCCAGTCTCTCCCCTTTGTCATTCCGAGGAGCGCCAGCCTCCCTTTCTGTCATTCCGAGGAGCGCCAGCGACGAGGAATCTTTAGGTTAAAGATTTCTCGCTATCGCTCGAAATGACAATAGGGTCGCTCGAAATGACAGGCTGGGCTCGTTTCTCGCTGCCGCTCGAAATGACAATAGGGCCGCCTGCGGGAAGAATGCGGAATACATCTAAATTTAAAAAAAACTGAAGGAGCCAAAAATATTTATGCCGATTAAAAGCACAACCATACTGGCCGTAAGATACAACGGCACAGCGGCGGTTGCCGGGGACGGTCAGGTCACATTGGATACGTCGGTGGTAAAACACCATGCAAAAAAAGTCAGGCGCATCTACAACGACCGGATCATTGTCGGATTTGCCGGGGCCACCGCCGATGCCCTGAATCTGTCCGAGCGCCTGGAAGGCAAGCTGGAGCGCTATAATGGCAACCTCATCCGGGCGGCGGTTGAACTGGCCCGGGACTGGCGCACGGATAAGTACCTGCGAAGGCTCGAGGCAATGATGATAGCCGTTGATGCCGAGCAGATGTTGTTGATATCCGGAAACGGGGATGTGATTGAACCGGATGAGGGGATCATTGCCATCGGATCGGGCGGAGTAGCGGCCCACTCTGCGGCTGCCGCACTTTTGAACTATGGGAATCTGGAAAACTCCAGCGCCCGGGATATCGTGGAAAAGGCAATGAAAATTGCCGGTGATGTCTGCATCTATACTAATCATGCGGTAACTGTTGAAGAATTGTAATTTAGAGGCGAACTATATATATGAGTGATTTAAAACCGACTGAAATAGTCAAAGAACTTGATAAATATATTATCGGCCAGGATAATGGCAAGCGATCCGTGGCGATTGCGCTTCGCAACCGCTGGCGGCGTCGCCAGGTTGACCCTGAGCTGCGCGAAGAGATCGCGCCCAAGAATATTATTCTGATCGGGCCCACGGGCGTGGGCAAAACCGAGATCGCCCGGCGACTGGCCCGGCTGACGGATTCCCCGTTTATCAAGGTGGAGGCCTCCAAGTTCACCGAAGTCGGCTATGTTGGACGGGATGTGGAATCCATGGTTCGGGATCTGCTTGAGCTCAGCATTAACCATTTAAAGGCCAGGGAGCAGGAGGCGGTCCAGGGCAAAGCCCGGGAGATTGCAGAGGAGCGGATGCTGGATCTTCTGCTGCCGTCCTCCGGTGACCACCAATCCCGGCAGCCTGAGTCGTCGGATGAGACAACCGGTGAGACCGTTATTGATGTCAGTGCGGAACAGGAACCAAGGCCTCAGGAAACGTCGCAGTCCACACGGGATAAATTCCGTAAAATGTTAAGGGACGGCAAGCTGGATGAACGCTATGTGGACATGGAGGTCCAGGACCGGTCTATGCCCATGGTGGAGATTTTCTCTAATGCCGGCATGGAAGAGATGGGAATCAACATGCGCGATATGCTGGGAAACCTTATGCCGAAAGGCGGATCCAAACGGCGCAAGGTAAAGGTTTCCGATGCCATGGAGCTGCTTGTCCAGGAGGAGGCCCAGCGGCTGGTGGATATGGATAAAGTTGTTGGCGAAGCCATTGAAAAGGTGGAGCAGTCCGGCATTATCTTTCTTGACGAGATCGACAAGGTTACCGGAAAGGAAGGCAGCGGTGGCGGGCCGGATGTATCCCGGGAGGGGGTGCAGCGGGACCTTTTGCCGATTGTTGAGGGCACAACGGTAACCACCAAGCACGGGCCGGTAAAAACCGATCATATCCTGTTTATCGCCTCCGGGGCATTCCATATGAGCAAGCCGTCCGACCTGATCCCCGAGCTCCAGGGCCGGTTCCCGATTCGCGTGGAGCTGGATTCGTTGGGACGCGACGAGTTTACACGGATCCTGACCGAGCCGAAGAACGCCTTGCTGCTTCAGTATATTGCCCTGCTGAAGACCGAAGGCTTAAACGTCCGGTTTGAAGATGAGGCGGTCGGCGAAATCGCCAAGTTTGCCGAGGATGTCAACAACCGTACGGAGAATATCGGGGCCAGACGGCTTCACACCCTCATGGAGCACCTGCTGGAGGATCTGCTGTTTGATGCCTCGGATATTGATGAACGGGATGTGACCATCAACAAAGCCTATGTGGATGACAAGCTGAAGGACATTACAGCGGACGAGGATTTGACGAGGTATATATTATAAATAAGGTGTAAGGTATAGGGTATAGGGTATAGGGTGTAAGGTATAGGGTATAGGGTGTAGGGTATAAGGTATAGGGCATAGGGTGTAGGGTATAGGGTGTAAGGTGTAGGGTGTAAGGTGTAAGGGGTAGGGTATAGGGGTAGGGTTGATGGGGGATTTTAGGCGGTTGAAAGTCTGGCGGAGAGCAAAAGATTTGTCGGTATTAATATATAAATTGACCGCTAATGGGCATTTTGCAAAGGATTTTGGGTTAAAAGACCAGTTACGAAGAGCAGCTATAAGCATTCCAAGTAACATAGCTGAAGGTGATGAATTGGATACCAACAGTCAATCGATAAGACATTTTTACATATCAAAAGGATCAATTGCCGAAGTCCTGACCCAAACAATCATCGCTCAGGAGATCGGCTACATTGATAAATCCAAGTTTAATGAGATTGAAACCGAATGCCGGGCAATTTCAGGCATGCTAACCCGCCTGATACAAGCCCGCAAAAGTACAAACCCTAAACCCTAAACCTTAAACCTTAAACCCTAAACCTTAAACCCTAAACCTTAAACCATGAACTGATATAAAAATGACTCCGCACACCGCCGACATACTAATTGAGGCGCTGCCGTATATCCGGTTTTTTTCGGGCATGACCATTGTGATCAAATACGGCGGCCATGCCATGGTGGATGAGCAGCTCAAGGTTGATTTTGCCCGGGATATCACCCTGATGAAATACGTGGGCATGAATCCCGTCGTGGTTCACGGCGGCGGGCCGCAGATAAATGACGTGCTCGAGCAAATGGGCATCTCCCCTCAGTTTGTGAGCGGCATGCGGTTTACCGACGAGCAGACCATGGATGTTGTGGAAATGGTGCTTGGCGGCAAGGTGAACAAGGCGATTGTCTCCCAGATCAACCAGCAGGGCGGCAACTCGGTGGGCCTTTGCGGCAAGGATGGCGGGCTGATCCGGGCGGAAAAGCTTCAGATCATGCATCAGCCGGATGAGAACAAGCCGCCGGAGATCATTGACCCCGGTCTGGTGGGAAAAGTCACCGATGTTAACCCGTCAATCATCCATACTCTGACACGCCAGGGGTTCATTCCGGTCATCGCGCCGGTGGGGGTGGGGGTGAATGGCGAAACCTACAATATCAACGCGGATCTTGTGGCCTCAAAGCTGGCAGGCGCGCTGCAGGCCGGGCGCCTGATATATCTGACCGACGTGGACGGCATTCTGGATACGTCGGGAAAGCTGATAACCTCGATTGATGCGGCAACCATTAAGCACATGCTGGATGATCAGACGATTTCCGGGGGCATGATTCCGAAAATTGAATATGCCCTGGAGGCATTGAACAGCGAGGTGGGTAAAGTCCAGATCATCAACGGCACCCGCAGACATGCGCTGCTTCTGGAATTGTTTACGGACAAAGGCATCGGAACGGAAGTGATAAAATGAAGGATGAATTTATCAAACAGGCGGAATCGGTTATTGCGACCACTTATAAACGGTTTCCTGTTATTATAGAAGGTGGGAGGGGATGCACCCTGTGGGACACGGAAGGCAATGAATACACCGATTTTGTAGCCGGTATTGCCGTCTGCAACCTGGGGCATGCCGCTCCGGAGATCTCAAGGGCGCTAACCCGGCAGGCGGATAAGCTGTTTCACGTATCAAATCTTTACTATACGGTTCCCCAGGTGGATCTCGCCACCTGGCTGGTGGAACACAGTTTTGCCGACCGGGTGTTTTTCTGCAACTCCGGGGCTGAGGCCAACGAGGCCGCCATTAAACTGGCCCGCAAATATTTTAACGACCGTGGGCAAACCCAGCGGCACCGGATTCTGGCATTGGAACTGTCCTTTCACGGCCGCACGTTTGCCACGTTATCCGCCACCGGCCAGGAGAAAATCCGCAAAGGCTTTGATCCGATCTTAAATGGCTTTGATTTTGCGCCGTTTGACGATGCTGATGCACTAAGAAACAGTATTAATGACACCACCTGTGCGGTCATCATCGAGCCCATCCAGGGGGAAGGCGGGATCAGATGTCCGTCACCCGGCTATATCGAGGCGGTCCGGAAAATTTGCGATGAAACCCATACGCTGTTGATTTTTGACGAGGTCCAGACCGGCATCGGCCGGACCGGACGGTTGTTCGCCCATGAGCACTTTGGTGTAAAGCCGGACATTATGACCCTTGCCAAGGCTCTAGGGAACGGACTTCCCATAGGGGCCATGCTGGCAAAGGAGGAGGTTGCAAGTGCATTTCAGCCGGGTTCCCACGCGTCGACGTTTGGCGGTACCCCCTTGATTACCGCAGCGGCGCTTGAGGTTTTGCGCGTGATGGAGCGTGAAAACGTTATGGGACATTGCCGGGAGGTAGGTGCATATTTTAAGGATCGTTTGCTGGATCTGCAGAAGCGGCACCCGGTGATTACCGAAGTCCGCGGCCTCGGGCTGATGATCGGTATGTCGCTTTCCGTCGAGGGGACGCCGATCGTCAACGCCTGCCTGGAAAAAGGGTTTTTAATCAACAGCCCCCAGGAGAAGGTGCTGCGGTTTGTGCCGCCGCTGATCATCACTAAACACAAGATCGACGCATTGATTGAGTGCCTGGACGAGATATTTGCAAAAAAACAAATTAATTAAAGGGTGGTATGATGGAAAGACAATTTACCCTTGAATATTGGTTGGATGAAGGATGGTATGTGGGACGAATAAAAGAAGTTCCCGGTGTTTTTAGTCAAGGCGAATCTCTTGAAGAGTTGGAAACAAATATCAAAGATGCATACGAGCTAATGCTTGAAGATGATGTTGAGCAGACGAGAGACAATGTGCATACAAAAGAAATCAGATTGGATGTTGCGTGAAGCGGGGCGAGTTTCTCAAAGAGTTGAAAAGAGCTGATTGTTATTTGCTTCGTCACGGAAAGCGTCATGATATTTATATTAATTCAGGCAATAATAAAAAGGCGCCTATTCCTCGACATTCTGAAATAAAAGACAGTTTGTGCAATTTAATTCGGAAACAGTTAGGCTTAGAATAAACAGCTTCTATATCGGATTAAATTTATCATGAATCAAAATAAGGAGTCTAATTGCATACGGATCTTTTAACCCTGGCGGCGCTTGACGCCGCGGATATGGATACACTGTTTGACCGGGCCATCGAGCTTAAGGCCAGGCATAAAAAGGGAATTAACGACCAGCCGCTTTTGGGCAAATCATTGGGGCTGGTGTTTGATAAGCATTCCACCCGCACGCGGCTTTCCTTTGAAGTGGCGGCCATCCAGCTTGGCGGGGTGTCGATTTTTATCAGCAGCAAGGACACCCAGATGGCCCGCAATGAGCCGGTCATGGATACGGCCCGGGTTTTGTCCAGATACCTGGATTTAATCGCGATTCGAACCTACTCGCAGGCTTTTCTGGAAGAATTCGCAGATGCCGCGGATATTCCGGTGATAAACGCCTTAACCGATATGTACCACCCCTGCCAGGTATTAAGCGATTTGCTGACTGTAATTGAAAAAAAGGGCGGGTACAAAGGATTGAAAATCGCCTGGCTGGGGGACGGCAACAATATGGCCCATTCCTGGATCAATGCGGCGGCCGCGCTTGGGCTGAATCTGACGCTTGCCTGTCCTGAAGGGTATCTGCCGGATTCACAAATACTGGAACCGGCCGTTGCAAAAGGCGGAAATATTACTGTGGTTCAAGATCCTTATGAGGCGGTCCGGGATGCCGATGTGGTGAATACCGATGTATGGGCCAGCATGGGGCAGGAGAGCGAACAGGCCGAGCGGGAAAAAGTGTTTAAGCCCTTTCAGGTCAATGCCGGTTTGATGGAAAAAGCTGCGCCCGATGCGATTGTTATGCATTGCCTGCCGGCGCATCGGGGCGAAGAAATCACGGAAGATGTACTGGAAGGGCCGCAGTCGGTGGTCTGGGATCAGACCGAAAACAAGCTGCATATGCATAAGGCGATTCTGGATGTGTTGTTGAAGGGGTGAGGCACTAGGGACTGAGGCAATGTAGTGGAAGGCTTTAGCCTTCCATGTAACTTTACGGTATAAGGTTTAGGGTCTAGGGTATTAGGTTAAAAAAATCAAAATCTTAGCCATGTAGGGCGGATAAACAAAGCGCATTTATCAATTCCTGATCGGTTTATC
>JAGYOX010000126.1 GCA_018399235.1 Desulfobacterales bacterium
ATATTGTAATTTGGGATTTAACCATGAACCGTGAACCTTAAACCTTGCACCTTTCACCTTTCACCTTGTGCCTTGAAGTTACTTAGAAGTAACCCCCCCCGGGCCAAGGGCCAAGGCCCGGGACCGAGCCTAAAAGCAACTTTTATGGTAGATGCGATGTAGAGGCGGGCTTTAGCCCGTCATTCGCAGAAGCGACCGATGCAGCAAACCGCGTCCAATGGAAGGCTAAAGCCTTCCACTACATTGATTGTACAAATCTCGATAAACCGATCAGGAATTGGCGAATGCGCTTTGTTTATCCGGCCTACATGGCTAAGCTTTTTTTTTAACCTAATACCTAATACCCAATACCTAATACCTGAAGTTACTTATAAGCGAATTTAAGGGGTTGACAAATTGCAATTCGTTCCCAATTTATTTACAAATTATAGTTTTTTCCCGCCCGTGTATAATCTTTCTGAAAAATTGACGGATAAGTGAAAAAAGGAGCTTTATATGAAACAGAATAAAGAGACTCATGAGTTTAAAACCGAAGTTAAACAGTTTATGAATCTGGTTATCAATTCTTTGTATTCCAACAAGGAAATTTTCCTGCGGGAATTGATCTCCAATGCTTCGGACGCACTTGACAGGTTAAGCTTCCGGTCCCAAACGGACCCCGATATACTCGGCAGCGACACAGAGTTTAAGATAAAGATCATCCCGGACAAGGAAAACAAGACACTGACCGTTTCTGACAACGGCATTGGCATGACCCACGATGAGATTGTTGAAAACCTGGGCACCATTGCCCGCAGCGGCACCGCCGCGTTTCTTGAAGCGCTTGAAAAATCCAAAAATCAAGGAACGATAGCCCCCGAATTGATTGGCCAGTTCGGTGTCGGCTTTTACAGTTCCTTTATCGTGGCAGATACCGTGACCGTCATCAGCCGCTCCGTGGATGAGGAAACCGGGGTTAAATGGGAATCATCCGGTGATGGGGCATTTACCATTGAAAACACAGATAAAAAAAATCAAGGCACTGATGTCATATTAAAACTAAAGGGCCTTGACGAAGGGGACCCGGATTTTACCCAGGAATGGACCATTCGCCAGATTGTTAAAAAACATTCGGATTTCGTACGCTATCCCATTGTGATGGATGTGGAACGCGAGGTATCAGAATCCGAATCTGAATCTGAATCTGATGAACAGGAGATACTGGATAAAGACGGCAAACCTATCAAAAAGGAAAAAAAGACGGAAGTCCGGGAAGAAACCTTGAATTCCATGAAGGCCATATGGGCAAGGGACAAAAAGGATATCTCAGAAGAGGAATACAAAGACTTCTACTCCCATATCAGTCATGACTGGAACCCTCCGCTGACGCATCTGCATCTTAAAATGGAAGGGGTCACCGAATACAGTGCGCTGCTTTATATCCCTTCACAGGCGCCGTTTGACCTTTTCTCACCGGAGCGCAGGCACGGCGTCCAGCTCTATTGCCGCCGGGTGTTTATCATGGATGACTGCAAGGAAATCCTGCCTGAATACCTGAGGTTCATCAAAGGAGTGGTAGATGCCCCGGATCTCAACTTAAACATCAGCCGGGAAATTCTTCAGCAGGACGCCCTTGTCCGCAATATCCGCAAAAATTTGATCAAAAAAATTCTGGACAAGCTGGCGCAGATGGAAACAGAAGAATATGAAAAATTCTACAATGAATTCGGCGCGGTGATAAAAGAGGGCATCCACACGGACTGGGAAAACAGGGACAAGATTATCGAACTGGCCCGGTTCAAAACCTCAAAGTCCACGGACAAGTGGATCTCCCTAAAGGAATACACGGCCAACATGAAACCCGATCAGGAATTTATCTATTACCTGACCGGCGACAATTTAACCACCCTGTTAAACAGCCCGCACCTGGAGGCATTAAAAGAAAAAGACTACGAAGTTCTCCTGATGACCGAGCCTGTGGATGAGTTTGTGATCCAGGCGATGCCGGAGTATGACGGCAAAACGCTTAAAAGTGCAGAGAAAGGGGATTTGGGGCTTGACGAGGGGGATAATGAGAAAAAGACGGCGTATGAATCCCTTTTTGAAAAAATCAAATCCCATCTTGAAGACGAGGTCAAGGATGTCAAGCCCTCCTCGCATCTGAAAGAATCTGTGGCCTGCCTGTCCGGTGACACCTATGATATGAGCGCCTACATGGAAAAGCTGCTGAAGGCCTCCGGGCAAGAGATACCAAAAACCAAACGAATCCTGGAGTTAAACCTGAACCATCCTTTGCTGGAAAAAATTCAATCATTGTATGAAAACAACCATGATGATGAGACGTTAAAGGATTACAGCCGCCTTTTGCTTGATCTGGCCGTCGTGAGCGAAGGCGGCAAGATCGACAACCCCGCCCGGTTCAGTAAAATGGTGGGCGAACTCATGGCAAAGGGCATTGCCGCTTAACCGGCTAAAAACCTTTCTATAAAAACAACGCCGCCCGGCAAAAAAGAATTCTCCGGGCGGCTTTATCTTTGCTTGAATTTTTTAATTTACCCTGCTATAAATTTTTTATAATTATTCTCATAAGTTTGCTATTTTGCAGGCGCATCAAAACTAGTACGGCACATATTCCGTCTAAAATGCAACCCATGACACGGGCAGTAAAAAAATCGCTTTAAAAAGATGACAAAAAAAAAGCCAAGAGTCTTAATCGTTGAAGACGAAGATCATGTCCGCAGGTTCCTGAAATCGGTAATAGAATCAATGAACTGCGAGGTCGTCGGTGAGGCCCGAAACGGAAAGGATGCCGTAGCCCAATATTTCAGCTTAAAGCCCCATATGCTGCTGCTCGATATCAATATGCCGGTTAAATCCGGAAAAAAAGTCCTGGCTGAAATCCGGGAGAAACGCCCTAATGCCTTTATCATAATGATTACATCTCTTGCGGACAAAGAAACCGTTGAAGACTGCATGCGGCTTGGCGCTTCGGGCTTTATCCGCAAGGATCTGCCGATCGATGAAATAAAAAACGTAGTAAGAAAAACATGGCAAGCCTATCTTGAAGCCATGCAGTGAGGAAGCCCTGTAAGGGAGAAACCCTATGATTCAGCTGATGGAAAAATATGATCTGGCCAAAATTTTAAAGGAAATTCATGAAGACGCTAATTATCAATATCCTGATGAGAACCAGCAAAAGGATATTCCCCAGCAGATCATCACGGAAATCATGATTGACAACCTGAAGAGAAAGCAAAAAAAAGATGACTGACCCGGCGGCCTCTCCGGCACAATTATCGCAGCGGCCAAAAATAAAAAATCCCGAATTCATCAACCATCTTAAAGCCAAACAGCTGCTTCCTGAAGAGTTTATTGAAGATTTGCTGGCGGAGTTTAACGGGAACGCACTGGATCTATTAATGGCGCTCATACAAACCGGATACGGCTCTAAGCAAGATCTTTGTCAAATATGGTGCAACACAATCGGTATCGCCCATGTAGACCTTGAAAAAACCCTCTTTCAACCCGATGTTGTCCGGAAACTTCCTGAATCGTTTGCCCGGGAGTACTATGCCATCCCCGTTTACCAGATGGGAGATACCATCACTGTAGCCACGGCAACCCCGCAAAATAAAAAAATTTTAAAGGAAATTGAGATCCGCGTCGGCGGACGCGTTAATCTGGTCTTTGCCCTGCCCCAGGACATCGAATGGGCCATCGAACAGGAATATATGACGAATACCTCCCTGCAGGATTTTCTAAAAAAAATTGCGGCCAGCCGGGTCCTGATCTCAGATAAACGGATTACCCCCGCGGGCCTTAAGCAAATAGCGGGAGAAGAAGCCATCAACCAGCTTCACGTGGCCATCACTCTGGTCGGCATAACGGAGAATATCAGTGAAATCATTATTGAACCTTCGGCCGAGGATGCGCGCGTTTATTTTGTCGATCACCAGGATATTAAGGAGCGATTTCTGCTCGATTTACCGGTGTACAGAACGCTGACAGCAAATTTAATAAAACTGGCAAAACTTGATAATACCTCCGCTGACGCGTCTCAATACAGCCGAATCCTGTTTCCAACACCCGGCAAAAAATATGATATCAGGGTTTTAAGCCTCCCAACGGAGACCGGTCAAAAGCTTTTTTTAAAACTCATGGATCGCCAACCCCTGCTTCGTCTGCCACAGCTCGCAAACCTTTACATGTCAAAAAAACTCCAACAGTTTATCACCCATCAACTGGACATGGCGAACGGAATTTTTTTAATGGGGGGGCCGGACACTGCCGCTCAAACAGCCATTGCCTATGCCATACTATTAAAATTCGCATCAGGAAAAGGCAAGTACCTGACGGTTGAAGATAATATCAAATATCTGCTCAATGGCATTGAACAATATCAGGTCAACCCTGAAGCCGGGGTGACCCGCAGGGCTTTGCTTGAGTCCTGTTTAAAACAGCACCCAAAAATGATCTACATCCAAAATATTGATGATCCTGAGCTGAAGGACCTGTTGGTTGGCATTAATCCATCGGATCAGTTTATTGTTGCCGGCATCAAGGCGGAAAACGCAGTTGAGGCGCTCTATCGCGCATTGCAGATGGGTATGGGGAACGTGGTTAACGCAGTTGTCGCCCAACAACCGGCAGCAAGGCTATGTGATCATTGCAAGGAAAAATACATTCTGCCCGAAGAAACCGTACAAGAACTTTTTATCGCCAAAGAAAAAACCCGGGTATCTGCCTGGCGGGAGGCTGGATGTGCGTATTGCAGCCATACAGGATTTATCGGAAGCATTGGCATTTATGAATACCTGCCTGCGACATCCGTACTCAAAGATCTGGCTGAAAAGAATACCAACAGGTATAATTTGCATCAAAAAACCAAGGAATATAATTATGAAAGCCTGGAGTACGATGGCATCAAAAAAGTGCTCCGGGGTCTGACCCCCTTAAAAGAATTGGAACGGATCCAGTCCCGATTCATATCATAACATTCGGTTGCTTGGTTGATGGGAATTCATTTAAATGATATTTTTTGAGGCCGTGCTACAGTGAATATTCTAGTTGCGGATGCGGATTCATCCGTCCGGGAAATGTTAAGCCACTTTCTCCAAAAAAAAGGCCATAATCTGATCGAGGTCTCAGACGGTAAAGAGGCGATTAACATGATTATCCGCCAAAATATTCAGATCGCCCTCCTTGATTATAAGTTACCGATTTTAAACGGCATCGAAATTTGCCGGCGCTTACGCGAAAAAGAAAACCAACCCTATGTTTTTATTGTTCTCTTAACAACGGAAATGGAACAGGAGGATCTGCTTGAAAGCTTTGAAGCAGGCGTTGATGAGTACCTGAAAAAACCGATCAATCTTCTGGAATTAAATGCTCGGATGAAAGTCGGGAAACGATTCATCAATCTGGAAAAAAATCTTCGCAAAAATCAGGATGAACTGGCGGAGATCAATGAGATCAAAAACAAGTTTATCGGCATTGTGGCCCATGATCTAAGGAATCCAGTCATATCCATCCGCGGCTTCAGCGAATTATTGCTCAAAAATCCGTCCAATTTAAACGATGAACAAACGGAATTTTTAAACATCATCCATTCAACCAGTCGCAACATGCTGGCCATGATAAATGACCTTCTCGATATTTCCCGGATCGAATCCGGCCGACTGGAAATTGTCCATAGGCCCGGTTCACTAAAGAATCTGGTGCTTGAACGGATTCGAATGTACGAGGTCCAAGCCAATCGAAAGCATATTCACATCCAATCCAACCTAAACGAAATTGAAAACATCTCATTTGATCCCCACCGTATCAGCCAGGCCATTGATAACCTGATCAGCAACGCCGTAAAATTTTCTCCCACGGGCACCAGCGTTTATATCGATCTTTATCAGACAAACAGCCATGCCATATTCAGTGTTCGTGACGAGGGCCCGGGCATTCCGAGGGAGGAACAAAACATGCTGTTCAATGAGTTCCACCGGTTAAGCACCCGTCCGACCGGCGGCGAAACCAGTACGGGATTGGGCCTTGCGATCACCAAGAGAATCATGGAGGCCCATGAAGGCCGCATCGAGTTTGAAAGCAAAGAGGGCGAGGGTTCGACATTCAGCCTCCTTCTGCCAATGGATGAGTTGATCAGCAAAGCTTGAGACGCCAACCGCCAATTGATTTTGTGGAATACATATGTCAAAGGACAAACCAACATATAAAGAACACCGCGTGGAGCGGGAGTGGTGCAAAGGGTGCGGCATATGCGTTCACTTCTGCCCGAAAAACGTACTCGCCCTGGACCAGGAACAAAAAGTCATGGCGGCAAGGCCTGAGGATTGCATCTGCTGCCGGCTTTGCGAGTACCGGTGCCCGGATCTGGCCATTGAAGTCATCTGTGAGGATTAACGAAATTTTATGAGCCGTCACCTAAAATTCGTTCAAGGCAATGTGGCCTGTGCCGAGGCCGCGCTTTATGCCGGCCTTGAATTTTTTGCCGGATATCCCATCACCCCCTCGTCGGAAATCGCCGAATTCATGGCTAAGCGTCTGCCTCAAAGCGGCGGCAAATTCATTCAGATGGAGGATGAAATCGCCTCCATCTGCGCTATTATCGGCGCATCCCTGACGGGGCGCAAGGTCATGACCGCCACCAGCGGGCCCGGGTTCTCCCTTATGCAGGAGGCGCTTGGATATGCCGTCATGACGGAAATCCCCTGCGTTATCGTCAATGTCCAGCGCGGCGGCCCATCCACGGGGCTCCCCACCCATGTCAGCCAGGGGGATGTCAACCAGGCCCGATACGGCACCCACGGGGAACATGCCATTGTCGCGCTGACCGCATCAACGCATCAGGATATATTCGCCATAACCGTTGATGCCTTTAATTTCGCTGAAACCTATCGGACCCCGGTAATCCTTTTGCTTGATGAAACCACGGGGCACCTGCGGGAGCGACTGGATGTTCCCAAAAAAGATGAAATCGCCACCGTAGGACGGCTCAAAACTTCCGTACAGCAGGGCGTGGACTACCATCCCTACCTGCCCCGGGAAGACGGCCGGCTGCCCATGTCGGATTTCGGCGGCGCCCACCGCTACAATGTAACCGGCCTGTTCCACGATATGTGGGGCTTTCCCACGGAAAGCCCCAAAATCGTCTACGGCCTTATTCGCCACTTGGTGGACAAAATCGAACACAATGCGGACCAAATGACACGTTGGAAGGAATATTATACTGATGACGCCCCCACTGTTTTAATTTCCTACGGCGCGGCATCCCGGTCTGCGCTTCACCTGGTGGAAAACCGGCGCAAGCGGGGGGAGAAACTGGGTCTTCTTGAGCTGCAGACGCTGTGGCCGTTTCCCCATGCCCTGGTTCGGGAAAAATGCCGCCATGCCCGGGCCGTCGTGGTTGTTGAAATGAATATGGGCCAGGTGCTTCAACAGGTGAAACTTGCGGTTGATCAGCCGGAAAAAGTTTTTCTGGCCAACCGGATTGACGGCGAGCTGATCACACCCACCGATATCCAGAACATTATCCATGTAATCCAGGGAAAGGGGGTCTGAACCATGCCGGTGCGGGATTACTTGCGGGAGCGCTTTTTTCCGCACATGTGGTGCCCTGGCTGCGGCCATGGCACTGTATTAAATGCGCTGCTGCGGGCGGTTGAAAAGCTTGGACTCGACAAAAACGACATCGTCATGGTCTCCGGGATCGGGTGCTCCGCCCGGATTTCAGGATACGTGGACTTCCATACCATGCATACCCTTCATGGCAGAGCCCTGGCATTTGCCACGGGCGTTAAAATGAGCCGGCCGGAATTGACCGTTCTGGTGCCAATGGGGGACGGGGATGCCCTTGCCATCGGCGGCAACCATTTTCTACACGCGGCTCGGCGGAATATTGATATGACCGCCATCATTATGAACAACCGGATTTACGGCATGACCGGCGGCCAGTTCTCCCCGCTGACGGGCTACGGGTGCTTCGGGACTACCGCCCCCTATGGCAACGTAGACCATGATTTTGATGTGGTTGAGCTGTCAACAGCCGCCGGTGCCACATTCGTGGCCCGTTCAACCACCTATCACGTGATTGAACTCGCGGATATCATCAAGAAAGCCATCACGCACAAAGGCTTTTCAGTGGTTGAAGTCCTGTCGCAGTGCCCCACCAACTTCGGCCGACGCAACCAGCTCGGCAGCGCCGTGGAGATGCTCGAAACCTATAAGAAGCAAACCGTTCCCTTAAACTCAAAGGCGGCCCAGGACGCACCGGATAAAATCCGGCGGGGCATATTCGTTGAAAAAGAACGGCCGGAATATTCAAACGAATATAAAAAAATGATCCGGACCGCAACCGGGGAAAGTTAACCATGGCAAAAACCAGGCTCGTATTTTCAGGCTCCGGCGGTCAGGGCGTGATCACCGCCGGCATCATTATTGCGGAAACCGCCGTACTTCATGAGGGATTAAACGCCGTACAGACGCAATCCTATGGCGCAGAGGCGCGTGGCGGGGCCACCCGGAGCGATGTCATCATCTCCGATGCCCCCATTTATTTCCCCAAAGTCGTCCAGCCCAACATCCTGGTCTGCCTGACCCAGACCGCCTACACCAAATATGTCCCGTCGCTTCGCCCCGGCGGCCTGCTGATTACCGACACCCGCTGGGTCAGCATTGAAAAAACAGTGGACGCCCGTCGATTCGAGCTGCCGCTAACCGATACGGTTTCCGAAAAAATCGGCAATTCCGTGGTATTAAACATAGCCATGCTGGGGGCGGTGGTCCGGTTGACGGAGGTGGTCTCGCCGGATGCGGTTAAGAAGGTCATCAAAAACCGGGTGCCGAAGGACTACCTGGAATTGAACGAAACGGCATTTGACGTGGGGTTTGACCTGGCCAAGAAGAATCAGACATAGGCAAACCAAAAATTTTCAACCTCTTTAAAATTTTCCTTAATAGCCTTCCCCCCGGCGATCACATCACCATGGCCCGGAAGCAGAAGCTCCGACTCTATCTGAGCTACCCGCCTGATGCTTTGCTTTAGCTGATTGCCGTCGCCCCCCGGTATATCGGTACGGCCAATGCCCTCCTTAAAAATGAGATCGCCCACAAACAAAGCCTTCTGATCCGGCCAGAAAAGGGACACCGAACCCGGTGAATGTCCCGGCGTATGAATAACCTCAAGGGCCGTATCGCCCATGGTAAACGCTCCCTCCCCTAAAAAAACGTCCGGCTGAAAAGCGCCAACATTCATGTTGGGATCAAGCATCCGGCCAAAATTTTCAATCATCTGCCAGCTCATCTGATGCATGGCGATTTGCGTCGGGCTATCCCTAAACAACTGGACTGCCTCGATATGATCCGGATGCGCATGCGTGCAAATCAAAAGCCCAATATCGTTTAGTCCATAGCCCAGCTTTGAGAGACCGTCCCGAACATGGTCAAAGTGCATGACATGGCCCGGATCAATCAGTATTTTGACCGATCCGTCAATCAAGTAGGTATTGCAGTTGTTGGTGGTCATCGATTCCCAGATGAACCCGTGTATGCGATCTGTAATCTGCATGACGATCCCTCTTATGATTCGTTTATTATAACCAACTTAAAATAGGTGCTAAGCCGGCATCTGTCAAATCCGCCGGCTATATCCTTCGTCTCTTCTAAGGAACTTCAAGGTACAAGGTACAAGGTGAAAGGTGCAAGGTTTAAGGTTCACGGTTCATGGTTAAATCCCAAATTACGATATTCAAATGACAAACAAATTCCAAAAATCAAATCCCAATTC
>JAGYOX010000127.1 GCA_018399235.1 Desulfobacterales bacterium
GAGCACGACCGGGCCTTGCAGAAGGTGGTCATCGAAATGCTCTCCGACCACACGGAACTGTTCAAACAGTTCAGCGACAATCCCAGTTTCAAGAAATGGCTCTCGGATACGATTTTCGGCGTCACCTATGAGGAAGCTTTTTGAAACGCAGAAGAACGAGGGGATGGCCCAACGAGACGCTCCAGCGGACGCAAAAAGCAGCGCCGCTGAGCTTTTTGTTCGCAGGATTATCAATCATAACAGATAATTATGACGATGCCGACACAATTTGAACGCCCGGAAATACTGACTGAAGAAAACCATCCGAACCACACCGACCCTGCCGCGGCCGTCGATGTCGTGCTGGTCTATCCGTATTTTTACACCCATGCGCCCCAGGCCATGCTTTTTCATCCCCTCGGCATCGCGCAGTTGGCAGCTGTTCTAAGAAGCCGCGGGCTGCGCACGCAGGTTGTTGACTGCACGTTTGATCAAACTAAAGATGTAATTTCAAAAACAGTTCATGCCCGGCCCCGGATTGTGGGAATTTATGCCATGCTTTCCATGTCGGAAAATGCCATGGCCCTGGCCCGTGAAATCCGGCAAATTCTCCCCCAAACACTGCTGGTAAGCGGCGGGCCGCTCCCCACGTTAAAACCCGACCGGTTTTTACCTGATTTTGATGGGGTGTTTTGCGGCGAAGCCCATGCCGCTTTTCCCGATTTTTGTCGGGATTATGTTGAATCTGATGGCCAGCCGAAAGATCTTTTCCGGTTGGGCAAATATCCGGAAAAATATCCCGGCATTTATTTGAAGCATCCCCATAATGGCGCAGTAATCCGGAGCATGCCCTGCTCATCTGACGAGAAAACCATTAACGATCTTCCCATGCCGGACCGCAGTGATTATGATCACTTACAATATCAACAGTTCTGGCTGGATCGGGAAGGGTTTTCACTGGCCGGCATCATGATGAGTTATGGATGTCCTTTTGATTGCGAGTTCTGCTCAAAACCGGTGTTCGGCAATCACCTCCGGCAACGCGGCCTGGATCAGGTATTTGAAGAAATCAAAGATATCAAGGGTTGGGGGTATACAGGGCTCTGGATAGCAGATGACTGCTTTTCTCTTGACCCGGCATACACCCGGGCGTTTTGTCGCCGGATGATATCTGAAAAACTGGACATGAAATGGTTCTGCCTGTCCCGGGTGGACCGTATGACGTCATCTGATATCGCGCTGTGGCAGGATGCCGGATGCCGGAAGGTTTTTTTCGGTCTTGAATCCGGCAGTAATGATGTTTTGAAGTTGATGAACAAGAAGACCACAACGGCAGAAGCGGAAAAAACCATTCATCGATTTGCGCAAAGCGACATCCGGACCGCCGGATTTTTTATGGTGGGGTATCCAGGTGAAACCTATGACACCATTGAAAAGACGTTCAAATGGGCGCTTTCCCTGCCGCTGGATGAAATTTCCTTTACCGTTCCGTATCCACTGCCGGGAACACGATTATATGATCGCGTAACACCGGTCAAAGAAAATCCTGACTGGCGATATGAAAATGAGAACCGCCTGGTCTTTCAATCCGAGTTTGATGAAGCGTATCTAAAAAAACGGATTGACAGCGTCTATAAACAGTTTAATGCGGTTAAAGCCAGGATGAATCAATCGTAAAAAACGGTAAAAGTCTTAAAGAACGAATAAAACCCAAGAGATCTATTTATTTGCTTCCCCTTTCAGACAATCTGTTTTTGATTCAGTCCTCTTCAGCCGGAGAAGGGAAAACCCGAAAGATGGCAAAGGGCCTTATCCTGTGCCATCAGGATGGGGAGTTTTCCAGGGAATCCGCGGGATTTGGCTTACCTGTACTGAAAACAAAAAACCAGACGATATTTCCGTCTCTTTTTTCCACAACCAGACACAACGCCGGCAGTGTTGAAACGGTTTATCATTTAAACCGCATTAACACCTGGCAGATTGCGGGTATTGCCGCTCCAGCGCTGTTCTCGGATTTTATGGAAAAAATCGTGAATTTTTATATGGACCGGCCAAAATTTCAATCAACCGGTTTAACCATCCGAAATACCCTTTTTAAGTTTTTTAAGATTCAGAGCACAATGAATCCCGGCAAAAGCTTCGGATATTGCCGAATTCTTTATCAGACAAAGAATCTTCAGCTGAAAATCAGTGTAAAGGGCCAAGCGCTTAAGAATCCGGGTCGGTTGATTCTTTTAAACGAGGTTCCGGGAATGGATTTTACCCGAATGATCACCTGCAACAAAAATGGCCGGAAAATATTCGACGGTGAAGATTTTCTTCCCTGGCAGACGTGCGCCATTGAAACAGCTGTTGAAAATCCCGGTCTTCATGTCGGGTTTTTTTTATCGCTTCCGGAAAATCATACAAGGTCATGCTTTCAGGTTGCTGCCGGCCGGGAAGTGGGGCAGGATCTCAATTGGGCCGGGTTGTCGCTTGCCGCAGCTTCAGACACATTTACGTATTTTGTAAATTTTTATCAGTCCGGGTCAAAAACATCGTCTTAAAAAAGTAATAATCGGGGTCAAATTTTTAAATCTGCGGGGTTATTATTGCCGTGGGCGCCCGAACCGATCTGAACGATGCCGGATCCGTTTTTGGCTACTTTATTCCGTTCGGGTCCGTGGTCGGCATAACGGCGGCAAGTCTGCTTCAAAGGTACATAGAGGTGCAGAGCCGCGCCCATCGCCTTCCCGGGGATATCGCGCTTTTCTACTAGAGCCTGGCTACTGCCTTGGCAGCAACGATCCCCGCAATAGGTCTCGAGAGTTTAGCGACCCGCTGGGAACTGACCTTCGTGAGCGCTATGGTGTGGCTCATTCTCGGCGTCTCCCTGGCAGCTTATGCCTTGATGTGGTTGCTGCTTTCGCGCCTCGATGCAACTCGGGTGGCAAGCCTTTTTTATTTGGGGCCACCGGTAACCATGATAATGGCATGGATTGCATTCGGCGACACCCTTCAGTCAACAGACGTCATCGGCCTGATCATAGTGGCAGCAGGCGTGGTAGTGGTGCAGCGGAAATAATTGATACACTGTCCCCGGAATTCGTATACGGCGGGGTTATTCTTTTACGACCCGCCAGAGCGAGTCGACAAAATAGTGCCTGGCGTCAAAGAAGTTCTCTACAACCTCAAATCCGATATGGCGCGCTTTTTTATGAACATCCGCAACAGAGAATTTATAGGAGGATTCCGTGTGAATGGGTTCCCAAAGGGCAAAATCAAATGAACGGCATAACCCATCAATATAGACCGATTGGGGCGCCTTGCTCAGCAGACAGCTTTTTACAGCCCCGGCAAACGGATCCCAGGCACTGTAATAAACAAATTGATCCGGGTCAAAATCACCGCCAAGATCCCGGTTGATCCGGTGTAAAAGGTTCTTGTTAAAAGCGGCTGTCACCCCCTGCCGGTCATTGTAGGCCTGGTTGATAATTTCGGGGGCTTTTTTCAGATCCATCCCGATCAAGAGATAATCCCCGTGATTCAATGCATTCCAGAGATCGGTCAGAAAATGGACCTGACGGGTAGGATCAAAATTGCCGATATTCGAGCCAAGAAAAAGAATCAGGTTGCGGGCCGCGTTTTGATGAGACAGCCAGTCAACCCCGACAAAATAATCCGATACCAGGCCCTTTACGGCAACTTCCGGGCACTCCTGCACGAGCTCCGTACAAAGTTCACTGACGGCACTTTCTGAAATATCAATCGGGACATACCGGAAATCAACATGCCGGCCGCGCAATTGATTGATAAGAATCCGGGTTTTTGTGCCATCCCCGGCCCCCATCTCAACAAGGTTCAGACGGGCATCGCCAACCGATTCAACTATTGCCGGACCATGCCTTAACAGAATTTCCGTTTCGCAGCGCGTTGGATAATATTCCGGCAGTTCCATAATGCGGCAGAACAGTTGGCTGCCGGCGTCATCGTAGAGGTATTTGCTGGAAATTTCCTTTACCGGCTGGGAAAGCCCGAACAGCAGGTCTGATGCGAATTCATCATGTTCGCGGGCGGACCGGATGTCGCCCGGCGAAAGTACCTGGTAAGTCGATTTCATAGAATTACTCCCTTTTCGATTTACCGGCACGGCACAAAATGCACCATGCTTTTTGATTCACTAAAAATCTTATCCAGGATGGCAATGGTGTCTTCTATATCCTGGCGAGACGTATTCTCTCCCAATGAAAACCGCAGCGCGCAATGCGCATCAGACGCCGGCAGGCCCATTTCCAGCAAGGCATGGGAAGGGTCCGGGGAGCCGGCATGGCAGGCGGATCCGGAAGAGCAGTAGACCCCTTTTCTGCCGAGCGCCACCACTACGGATTCCCCCCGGTAGCCGGGCAGGGTGACATTTAACGTATTGGCCAGCCGGTTATTTCTCGGCCCGTTCAGCCGGTATTCGGGCACCAGTTTCCGTATGCCGCTTTCCAGATAATCCCTCAGCGTTTCGAGTTCCGCCATTTTATCAAGCACAGCCGGCAGCATGTCGCATGCGGCGCCGAAGCCGGCAATGCCGGACAGGTTTTCCGTGCCCGAACGAAGCCCGTATTCATGCCCGCCCCCGTGAACCAGGCTTTCGATTGAAACCCCTTTTCGAACATACAAGGCGCCGGCGCCTTTCGGGCCATATATTTTATGGGCGGACACAGTAAAAAGATCCACGTCCAGCCGGTTTAGGTCAATCGGAATCTTGCCGAGCGCCTGGACGCCGTCGGTGTGAAAATACGCGCCGGCATCATGGGCTATGGGCACCATTTCCTCGATCGGCTGTATGGCGCCGGTTTCGTTATTTGCATACATCACGCTGACCAGGCAGGTCTGCTTCGAAACTGCGGATTTGAGATCCGCCGGATTGATTCGGCCGCTTTGATCAACCGGCAGGTACGTGACATTGAATCCTTTTGTCTCGAGCCATTTGCAGGCATTTAAAACCGCGGGGTGTTCAATTGCGGACGTAATGACGTGGTTCTTCCCGTTGTTGTCGGCCAAGGCGATGCCTTTAACCGCCAGGTTATTGGCTTCAGTCCCCCCGCCGGTAAATACCATGCGCCGTGCAGTGGCATTCATCGCCCGGGCCACTTTCCGTCTTGCCGCATCCAATATTTTCTTGGCAGAAACACCGGCTGAATGAATGCTTGAAGGGTTTCCGTAAATTTCGAGCGCCTGGATCATTTTTTCGTGGACCGCGGCGGCCATGGGCGTAGTGGCATTATGATCAAGGTAAATCTCCCTTAACTCGATTTCGCCCGCTTCCACCGCAAAATCCTCGGCGCTTGATTCGCAAACACCCATGCAAAGGGTATCACTGCTGTCCGGGGCCTTTTGAACCTCGCACATCAATGATTTGTAGACCGGAAACCCGGAGATCGGATCATACTGGTTGAGATCCGTCAGCCGGTTGACATTGGTATTCTGCCAGGCTGGCGGCCCCACCGGTGTTCCGCAGGCATGGTTGGCATCAATGCAGCCGGGGGCGATATTGTCGGTAACCAATGCCCGCATGGTTTGGGTTCCGCGAAGCGTGGTGATCATCACTTGGTCCCCGTTTTTGATGCCCCTGGCATCAGCGTCCAAGGAATTCATGGTCACCGCAGGCGCCGGCCGCTCCTTGTTCAAACTTTTAATGCCGTGATGCTGGGTGTGAAAACTGGTCCTTATACGGGCGCCGGAATTAAAAATCAGGGGATAGGCCCTGGCCAGATCCGGGCGGGAAAGCGGCCCCTCTTTGGGCTCGGTATACACCGGCAGCGCATCATAGCCGTATTCCTCAAGAATGGCCGATGCAATCTCAAACTTACCCGAGGGCGTATCAAATCCGGGTTGACCGTCCTCCCGGAGAAGCCCTTTTTCCCATTTCTTGTACTGCATCATGCTGGCATTGGCGGAGACCATGCCCCCGGCAGCCATGACATCCTGGTAAGTGTAGCCCGTGCCTTTTAATATGTAATCAAACAATTCCTGCTCGTTCTGGGGGTACAGGTGGCCGTAGCCCAGTCGATTGGCAAGTTCGGCCATAATAAAAAGATCGTTTCTGGCCTCGCCCACCGGTTCGATCATCCGCTCCCGGATTCGGAACAGGGAGCCGTAGACCATGTAGGACTCGATTTCAAAATAAGTGGCAGCGGGCAATATAATGTCCGCATAGGCCGCATCTGCGGTCAGTTGACGGTCGATGCAGACCATAAAATCGAGATTGCTGAACGTCTTCTTCCAGAGCTCCGTGTTCGGCCAGGAAGTAAGCATTGAGGACCCTTGAATGATCAGCGCCCGAACCGGATATGGATTTTTGTTTAACACGGATTCAGGCAGGTCAATGGCATGGGCTTCATCGCGGTAAAGCTCATAGACTGGGAAGCGATTCCGGCCGATTCTTCGGTCAACGTCGGGACTGTCCACCAGGCCGTCCCGGTTTAATTTAAAGTTGTTGTCATTCATGACAAAGCATCGCCCGCCCGGAACATCGAGCTGGCCTGCCAGCGCCCATAGGACAAGGGTGGCCCGAATCCCCTGAACCCCGGTATTGCTGTATTCCATTCCCGTATACATGAGCTGGCTGGCCCCATTTGCCCGGCTCAGCCGGCGGGCCAGGGACCTGATGGTGGATGCCGCAACCCCGGTGACGGGCTCAACCGCTTCGGGTCGGTAATGCTGGATGTAGTTGGCAAATTCATCAAAGCCCTTGGTCCAGTTTTTGACAAAGGGCTCGTCGTATAGCTCCTCTTCAACCAGCACCTGGCAGAGGGCAAGGGCCAGCGCGCCGTCAGTACCCGGACGGATGGGAATCCATTGGGCATCGGTTTCAACCGCCGTCATGGTCCGCCGCGGATCGATCACCACAACCTCGGCCCCGCGGCGATGGGCTTTCAGGATCCGCTTCATGTCAATGGGCGGCAGATCTGTTGCCGGGTTGGTCCCCCAGACAACAATCAGCTCCGAGTTTTCAATATCATTGAACATGTCGATCAGCATCTTGCCGAATGTAACGCTCGGCGCGATCTTGCCATAGGCCACGTAGCAGAGCGCCCCGACGCCCATGGTGTTGGGCGAGCCAAACGGGAAAAGCACGCTGCTTGCCGATGAGACCCGCACCGATTTGGGCTGCATGACATCGCAGTAGGCCTGCTCAAACGTTCCCACCCCGGTGTAGATGGCGGTTGCCTCGGGACCGGATTCCGCTTTTATGGCCTGAAGATTCTCAACAATGGTGTCGTAGGCGGCATCCCATGAAATACGCTCAAACTCGAAATCGCCCTTTTTCCCTTTACGCCGCAGGGGATGGCGCAGCCGGTTTTCGGAATATATTATATCCGGGGCGTGCTGGCCGATCTTGCAGAGGATTCCCATTTCTGAGCCTTCATCCGGACGAATGCCGACGATTTTTCCGTGGGCGTCATATTCTGCAATGATCCAGCAACCTGCTGCGCAGATACCGCATATACCGCGTTTTTCATTTGGCAAAAGCTTTTCTGTCATAAATTTGGTCGCTTACATGTTCTAATGGCCGGGAATTCCTTCCGGCCCGGGCTTAAACCGAAAAATCTGAAACGGCGCGTTTGCGTCCCAGGACTTTCCAATCACCTGGTGCAAGGCGCTGCAGGTCACATAAAGCCACCCGTCCGGGCCGAACCCCAATCCATCCGGCCATCGAAGCCTGGATGTCCGGATAAGCGTCTGCAGCGACCCGTCCGGCGCCATCCTGACGATTGCGGAATCCGCAAAAGCGGTTACATAAATATTTCCGGCAAGGTCCATGGTCAGGCCGTCGCTCATGGGTTTTTGCGCAAAGATCTCGACCTTTCCCCCGAGTTCCTTTTGCGTCAAGGATGAATTTTCAAGATCCCGGGTTTGAACCCGGTACATGGCGGGACTTGTGACCGGCGCGAAATACAGCCATTTACCATCCGGAGAAAGCGCAATCGAGTCAACTCCCGGTCTTACGGCAAAAAGCCCGAATATCTGCATTTTCCGGCCCTGCACCACCGGGATAAATGGCTCGGCCGCAACCGACGGATGCTTTTCAAGGCATCGCCGGCATTTCTTTGCGTTTGTGTCATAAACAACAATGGCAGGGGATTTGGCAATAATTGAGGCATCTGCGATGTAAATGGTGCGGCCGTCCGGGGACACCTGAAAATCGTTCAAATGGGACCCAAAGCCGGCACATTGATCCGGAAAATCAAACCGGTGGACAAGCTGACCCGTATCGAGATCAAATGCCAGCAAACGGGGTTGGCCAATGCCGTGTCTTGCCAGATCAAGGGTCCACAGCCGGCCCTGTCGATCGATTCTCAGGGAAAGAACAGTATCGAAAAAAACGGATTGCCTGCCTGGGCCTTGAAATTCAGAAGATGGGTATGGCTCCGGCCGGCCGTCTTTTAACTCAGCCACCCGAATATCCGGCCCGCCTTCCGGGTGATAGGAAAAAAAGACGCGGCCGTTTTCTGAAACGGCAATATTACCGGGGGGTGCCTTTAAATCGGCAACCGTTTCAAGCGCGGATTCCGGATATTCAGGAGGCCCGGCGCGGTTTGGAAAATCAGTGCTGCCGCCGCCGTAACGCAGCCGGACAAACCCGGCAGCAGCAGCTAAAAGGACTGCCAGGATGGCCAGGATGTAGATGAAGCGCTTTATTGTTTGATTTTTCAGGAACACTGACGGCACTCACGCATCTGCTGGTAATAATTAATTCCCTTTTCAAATCCACATCATCAATCTCCGTGTATCTGAAAAAGCGCTCTTTCATATACAAGCCGGGAATGCGGGTTTGCATCCGACATATTATTCAACCCATCTACAATAAATATCATAATCGTAATTTAATGGAATGCCATGGAAGAATGATTAAACGGGCAGTCTTTTTGCAAGGTCCCGGCAGTGTTCTCTAACTCTTGATTCAAGTTCCGATATCAAAATTTCCCGGTCAAAATCAGCAGTTAAATCATAGGCGATAACCTCCAGGGGGTGCCTGCGGTAGCCGAATTCGAGCAGGTTGAGCCCGTAGACCTGGATAAAATCCTTCGCCCCAAGTTTCTCACTGGATGATATGGATGAGTTCGTGGAAATGGATGGATTCGCGGTTTTTCTGGTCTGTTTTTAGAAAGAACGTGTCTTTGTAAGTGATGCCGCCGGCATTTAAGGCTTCAAAAAAGGCGAGGTCTTCAAGCCCGAATTCTGCCAGCGGCGGGGCCTTGATATCATCTGTGTAAACAACATAAGCCTGGTCCAGAATGGTTTCGGAAAAATATCGGGGGAGCTTGGCAAAGCCGAGCTCGGAGATGCGTCTTCTATGTTCCCCGTGTACGGCAATGTAAGTATCAATCCATGCCTCGACGTCGACGATCAGGCGCTTCAGGTTTTTCAGATCAATATCCATTGGTGCAGACTTTCACGGTGTCAAAATTGCTAATACTTTATAAGGTGGATTAATTCTTTTCAGCAAAATTTTGCACAAAATTCTGAAATAATAGTATTTTTTAGTTTCATTCAATAGTCCGGGACCAACGATTTTACTTCATACAATCATTTTGTCATTCCGAGGCGCGTCAGCAACGAGGAATCTTGTATGAGAAAGATTTCTCGCTGCCGCTCGAAATGAAAGCAGCGCGGGTTTTATTCCAGTTTCCGGATTTTACTTAATGTCAACAAGCTTTTTAAGAAACAACGGCACAGGTGTTTAAAATCAAAGGG
>JAGYOX010000128.1 GCA_018399235.1 Desulfobacterales bacterium
CCCTGATCTTAAATGGGGCTTGAACTTTTTACTTTGCCATCCTAAAACCGACTTTTTACGAGATTGTCAATCGTGTCAGCTAAATAAATCCGGTTTTGTGGAGAAACGCCAAGTCCACGCCGTTGTCTGATTTATCCTCGCTGGCGCTTTTGTTTCCTTCTATGATAAATTTTTCGATATACTTGCCGATCATGTCGGCTTCAATATTAACCGTATCCCCTGTATTTCTATCCCCAATCGTGGTTGAAGTTGCGGTATGGGGAATAATGGTCACCTCAAAGCCCTGCTTATCTAATGTGTTAATGGTCAGGCTGATGCCGTCCACCGCCACAGACCCCTTGGGGATCATGTACAGGCTCAGCTCCGGTGGCACGGAAATGCCGATCCGTAAGATGTTCCCTATATTTTTTTTATAGGTAATCCGGCCGGTGCCGTCAATATGGCCGGATACCAGGTGCCCGTCCAAACGGTCTGAGAGCCGCAGGGCCCGTTCAATATTAACCCGCGTACCCGGGTTAATCGATTGTAAAGTGGTTCGGGCCATCGTTTCCGGGGATACGTCCACCTCAAAGCGGGAGCCGGAAAGCATTGTGGCGGTCAGACAGGCGCCGTTTATAGCGATACTGTCCCCAATCCGGCTGCCTTCCAAAACAAAATCGGCATTTACGGAAAGCCGCCTGCCTTCGCCGGAAGAGGCCACCGCCGTTATGGAGCCGAGGCCTTCAATAATCCCCGTAAACATGCTTGGTCCTGTTTAAAAATTAATCGTTTGCCGGTGATGCATATCCAAGATATCCGGTTATCAGGACATCCTCATCAAACTGTCTTACACTGATGTTATCAACCGGTATGCTTCCGGCCATAAGTTCCGGTCCTGGACCGCTGCATACCGGGATGCCGTCGTCGCCTCCCAGAATTTTGGGCGCATAAAAAAAACAGATTTTATCCGCAATCCCGGCTCTTAGAGCCGATCCCATGACCCGGCTGCCCCCTTCTATTAACAGGCTGGTAATATTTCTTCGACCCAAAATATCCATCACGGCAGAAAGATCGATCCAGCCATCCTTCAATGGGGCATGAACCAACTCAACACCTTTTTTTGCCAGTCGTTCGGGTTTCTCCAGATCGTCTGATTTATTAAAAACAATTATTGTATCAGATATTGATTCAGCCTGCAATACTTTCACATCTTCTGGAATCGAAAGTCGGGTATCCAGGATAATTCGATGGGGGTCAACACCATTTTTGCCTTCCAGCCGGGTGGTTAGGCTGGGATTGTCGGCTTTTACCGTGCCTATTCCCACCATAATGCCGTCTGCCGCATGACGGAGTTCATGAACATATTGGCGGGATGCCGGACCGGTGACCCATTTAGAGTCTCCAGTGCGGGAGGCAATCCGGCCGTCAAGGGTGGATGCACACTTGAGGATAACAAAGGGACGACCGGTACGAATGAATCTAAAAAAGGCTTCGTTTTGTTGTCTGGCCGCATTTTCGCAGACACCTATGGTAACCTCAAGCCCTTGTTGTTGTAAGTAATCTGCCCCTCCGCCGGTGACATTCGGGTTGGGGTCGGCTACGGCAATGACCACGCGCCTTATGCCGGCCGAAAGAATCCGCTCGGTGCAGGGCGGCGTCCGGCCATAATGATGGCAGGGTTCGAGCGTCACATAAATTGTTGCCCCTTCGGCCGCTTTGCCGGCATCCGTCAATGCGTTAACTTCGGCATGCGCCGTACCTACAGCTCTGTGCCATCCCTTGCCAACGACTGTTTCGTCTTTTACCACGACCGCACCGACAACCGGGTTCGGAGACGTGTAGCCCCGTCCGTTTTCAGCAAGATCGAGGGCCATTTTCATATAAAATTGATCGTCCATAATCGGATTTTTTAGATTATCGATGGGTCAAGAGCGTTTTGAGCTCCGTTACGAAGTCGTTGACATCCTTAAAGTCCCTGTAAACAGAAGCGAACCGGACATATGCGACCTTGTCAAGCTCATGGAGTTTTTTCATGACCTTCTCGCCGATAATGGATGAGGAAATCTCTTTCTCTTCTGATTCCCTAAGGTCCCTTTCAAGTTCTTCTATGAAAGATTCAATGGCGTTCATGCTGATTTCACGTTTTTCGCATGCTTTTTTCAGCCCCGCCCGAAGCTTTTCGCGGCTGAACAGTTCCCGCCGTTTGTCTTTTTTAATAATCATGAGCGGGATTTCTTCTATATACTCATAGGTTGTAAATCGTCGTTTGCAAGAGACGCATTCCCGCCGCCTGCGAATGGCTGTGCCGTCCCGGCTTAACCTGGAATCGATAACCTTATTGTTATTTTCGCGGCAAAAAGGGCACTTCATCGCCTATCCCCTCCCTTCCTGGTTATACCGCTGGAGCCTCTTGTAGGATCAATCTTAGCAAACCTTGATTAATTCAATCTTCGTCTCCTCAAGCAGCTCTTTGGACAACTGGTCGGCATAACCCGAACGGTAATATATTTTTTTTATTCCGGCATTGATAAGCATCTTGGTGCATATTGAGCAGGGCAGGTTCGTGCAGTAAAGGCTTGCCCCCTGAATCGGCACGCCGTGATAGGCCGCTTGGATAATTGCGTTTTGCTCCGCATGGATGCCGCGGCAAAGCTCGTGGCGCTCACCTGATGCAACCTGCATCTTTTCCCTGAGGCAGCCGACCTCCGCGCAATGGCGGATGCCGCTTGGGGCGCCGTTATAACCGGTGGCAAGGATCCGTTTATTTTTGACAATTATCGCCCCTACGGCTCGCCGCAGGCAGGTTGAGCGCTTGGCCACCAGGGTCGCAATCTCCATGAAATATTGATCCCAACTGGGCCGGCCATCAGGTTGTGTCGGCATATTTAATTTCCTTTTGCATGAGTCGGCCCCGAGATTTTCATGATGGGATGGCGCTATTCCGGGTCCTGGAATAGCGGAAAACCGGAACAAAATTCCTGGACGCGCTCTCTGGTTCGTTTGATAAGTGCTTCGTCGTCGGCGTTTTTCAGAATGTCGACGATAAAATCGCCGATCATATGCATTTCAGCGGTTTTCATGCCCCTTGTCGTTACTGCCGGTGTGCCGATCCGGATACCGCTGGTAACAAACGGGCTCTGGGTGTCAAACGGGATATTATTTTTATTCACGGTAATCCCGGCCTGTTCAAGCACAGTCTCCGCGTCTTTTCCGGTAATGTCCAGGTTTGTCAGATTCACCAGCATCATATGGTTGTCCGTACCGTTGGAGACAATCTCGATGCCGTTTTCCATCAAATGGGCGGCAAGCGTTTGAGCGTTTTTGACGATCTGGGCCTGGTAGCGCTTAAAGCTATCGGCAAGCGCCAGTTTAAAAGCTACCGCTTTGGCGGCGATAACATGCATCAGGGGGCCGCCCTGGATGCCCGGAAAAATTTCTTTATTTATTTTTTGGGACAGGTCCCCGCGTGCCAGAATCAGCCCGCCCCGCGGGCCTCTCAGGGTTTTATGGGTAGTGGAAGTAACAATATGGGCATGCGGAATCGGCGATGGATGGACGCCGCCGGCAATAAGGCCGGCAATATGGGCCATATCCACCATGAAATATGCGTCTATCGATCCGGCAATGCGAGAAAAGGCTTCAAAGTCGATGACTCGCGGGTAAGCAGAGGCCCCGGCCACGATCATTTTGGGCCGGTGTTTTTCGGCCAGATCCGCGATTTCATCATAATCGAGCGTGCCGGTGTCTTTTCCGACGCCGTAATGTATAAAATTAAAAAACCGTCCGGAGAAGCTCGCTTTTGCCCCATGGGTCAAATGCCCGCCATGGGCCAGGTCCATTCCCAGTATGGTATCACCGGGTTCCAGTAGGGAGAAATAGACGGCCATATTGGCCTGAGATCCGGAATGCGGCTGTACATTGGCGTATTCGGCGTTGAAAAGACGCTTTGCCCGTTCAATCGCCAAGCTTTCAGCGATATCGACATATTCGCAGCCGCCGTAATAGCGTTTGCCCGGGTAGCCTTCTGCATATTTGTTGGTCATAACGCTGGCCTGAGCGGCCATTACGGCCGGGCCCACAATGTTTTCCGAGGCAATCAGCTCTAACGTATGCTTCTGCCGGTTGTATTCCTTCTCAATTGCGTCAGCAATTTCCGGGTCAATCGAGTCAATCGTATCAATATTGCGCTGGTTGTTTCGCATATCGTCCTTTCGAGTTATTCTTCAAGCGCGGTCTTTGCCCGTATATCAATGTTAGCAATTCTTTCCTTATGCCGCCCCCCGTCAAACGGAGTTTCCAGCCAGGCGTGAAGGATTTCCCGGGCCAGATCGGTACCGACCACGCGGCCGCCCATGACAAGAATATTTGCATTATTATGACGGCGACACATAATAGCGGAGAAAAGGTCGTTGCACAAGGCGGCCCGAACGCCGGCAAAACGGTTGGCAACCATGGACATACCGAGACCCGTGCCGCATATTAAAATTCCATGTTTGAATTCACCCGTAGAAATTTTTTGCGCCACACGGGCACCGAATTCGGTATAATCCACCGATGTTTGGTCATGTGTGCCGCAATCCTCGACATCTAACTGGTAGTCTTGAAGAAACTTTTTGATGTTTTCCTTGAGGCCGAATCCTGCATGATCGCATCCGATCACGATCGGTGCTGCCGACGGTTCCATAGCTGTTTTATCCTGAAAATAGGTTAAGTTTTTTCGTTGATGTAGTTTATCGCATCCCTTACCGTCGCAAGCTGCTCCGCATCCTCATCCGGCACTTCAATATCAAACTCTTCCTCCATGGTCATGATGAGTTCAACAATAGCAAGCGAGTCAGCCCCGAGATCGTCGATCAAGGAGGCATCCAGGACCACTTCACTGATATCCACATCAAGTTTTTCCGCAATCAGTTTTTTGACTTTGTCTTCTATCTTCATCAGGCATCTCCTTGTCTTAGATATATAAACCACCATTTACGTGAATAACCTGACCTGTAATATAAGCCGCCGCTTCAGATGCTAAAAACACGGCAACACCGGCAACATCTTCAGGGGCCCCAGGCCGGCCCGCGGGAATCTGGGCCATAATTGCATCTTTTGTGGCCTTAGGTAACTCGGCTGTCATATCTGTTTCAATAAATCCCGGGGCAATGGCGTTGGCTGTTATTCCACGGCTGGCAAGCTCTCGGGCGGTCGATTTGGTCAGGCCGATAATGCCCGCTTTCGCTGCAGAATAGTTGGCTTGGCCGGCATTTCCCGAAACGCCGGAGATGGAAGTGATGTTGATGATGCGGCCATATTTCTGCTTCATCATTGTCCGAATAGCCGCTTTAGTACAGTTAAACGCCCCTTTCAGGTTCACTGCCACGACATCATCCCAATCCGATTCTTTCATCCGGGCCAATAGGTTGTCCCGGCTTATGCCCGCATTATTGATCAATACATCAATACGGCCGGTCGTATCGATAATTGTTTTAAAAAAATCGGCAACCTCTTCACTGTCTGCGACGTTGACCCGAAACCTTCCGGGAATAGCGCCGGCTGCGGAAATATACTCAGCGGTTTCCTTGCCGGCCTGCTCAAGGGAATGAAAATTAAAAAAAATATGAACACCGGGCGCTGCAAATGCTTTACATAAGGCGCGACCAATACCTCTGGATCCACCGGTTACCACAATCGTTCGTTTCATCTTTCAGGCTACGGCCTCGGGCCTTGATACTCAGTGGACAACAAACAACAAACCAAACGAATGGGGCTTATACTGTGTTTGGCGGCCGGAGGATCGGTATCGTGCGTTTTCTGATTTTGAAACCGTTGGCGCATATGGCGGACATCTGCGGGCAAATTTAATTCGGCCTGTTATTCTTTTATCGTTGTTACCGTTCGTCCCTTGTATGAACCGCATTCGGGACAGGCCCTGTGCGGCAGCTTGACTTCTCCGCATTCCGGACATTTTGTTACATTCGGAACCGCTATTTTTTGATGGGTTCTCCGCTTATCGCGTTTTGATTTCGAAACCTTATGTTTTGGTACGGCCATAATATACTCCTAAGATCTAATGTTTTTTAATGTATAAACGGACTCCTTGTTTAGCCCTTGAAAACCTAATTTTAGCATCAATTTTTAAGTTTTAAACTAGTATGTTAAATCAATAGGGTTGTCAAGGGAATTTGTCTTTACGCTATTTATAACACTTGAGTATAATAAAAGCTTGTGTTAAATAAATTAATTTTATTTTATTCTTGATGGCTTCGTAAAAAGTCCAATATCTGTGTTGCGCTGCATCCCTCGAAATTTCACGTACAGCTAAGTACGCTGCATTTCTCGGGATTTGCGCGCCCCCTGATCTTAAATGGGGCTTGAACTTTTTTCTTTGCCATCTCAAAATCGACTTTTTACGAGACTGTCAAAGCTTACTTTTCAAAAATCCCTACAACCCGGTTCATCCCTATCAAATGGCGCTCGATGCGCTCCAAAAGCTGCCATTGGGTAAGCCCCGGCTCCAGGTTCAGCTCTTCGTTCAACGCCAGCAGCCACCAGAAGTAATGATGTACACCGTGGCCGGCCGGGGGCTTGGGGCCGTTGTACCCCTTGTTGCTCAAATCATTGATCCCCTGGGTATAGTCCTTGCTGCCTTCGGGCAGGCCAGTTTCAGACCCCGGAATGTTGTAGAGCACCCAGTGAACAAATCCGTAGGTACCCGGCAGCACCAAGGGGGCATCCGGATCATGGCAGATGAGTGCAAAAGAGCGCGTGCCTTCGGGCACGTTGTTCCACTCAAGCGCCGGGGAAATGTCGTCCCCATAGCCGGTGTGCTTCAGCGGTATCTGGCCGCCGTTCTCAAAAGCAGGCGTTTTCAGTTGCATTTCAGACAGTGCAAAACCCATTTTGCGTCCCTCCTTTCTCTTGTGCCTTAAAAAAACGCGGGTTCTATAGCCCCTTTTAATTCATAAGACGAAAAAAACCTGAACTGAGTATTTAAAAAATAAACCCCACACCCTTTTGTTGTCAACGCCGGAGCGTGATAGGACAGCCTGCATTGCCCCAACCATGCAGGCATCAAGGTGTTTTTACAACCATCTTTCACAGGTAAAGGAGATATAAGGGCTCATCAATTCATGACGTAAAGCATGGGATCACTTTTCATGCTTAAGGAACATGACGCCTATGGCTTCCGGCCCGGCGTTGATGGTTATCGAAGGGCCGAAATAGGCTTGATGGATCTCCCGGCAGGTAAAATTATATTCAAAGACTTCCTTTAAGCTCTTGACAGTGCTTGTATCCCGACCATGAACAATGCCAAGGGTAATGGGGTTTTTTCCGATATCCGCCCTTATTATATCGAGCATGGACAAAATCATATTCGGTTGTTTACCAAAGAGTTTCGTCTTGACCTCCAGTTTTCCATTCACAAGCCCAAGAACCGGTTTTACTCCCAGAGTCAACCCGAGCATCGATTTAAATCCACCGATTTTTTTTCTTTCTCTCAAATATTTGAGTGTTGGAATGGCTAAATATAAAGTTGTTTGGTTTAACGAACGGTTGACTTCGTAAATTACCCTGTCAAAGGTTGCCCCCGACTTGAAAGCCCTGGCGGCCTCGACTACGCTGAGTCCTAACCCCATACTGCATGAACGGGAATCAATGATTTCAACCCGGCACTGATGGTTTTGAAATTCCTCCTGAACCTTGACAGCCGTTTTATAGTTATCACTCAATTCAGATGAGCAATGAATAATGAGAATTTCATCATACTCCTGGGTCCATCGCATATATCTGAGCGCATAATCCTGATAGGGAATGGCCTCCGTATGCATGGTTTTATACGTGTCATAGTTTTTATAAAAATCTTTAACGCTGATATCAACACCATCCCGGTACGTTTTTCCATCCAAAACAACGTTGACCGGAAAGACTTCGATCCCATATTTTTTTGCTGTCCTAGATGGGATATCAGATGTGCTGTCAGTAACCACCAATCTTTTCATGCATATCTCCCTGTGCTTTCGGGTTCTAGAGCAAACCTTTATGAAAATATGATTTATCTTATTTTTCTATCACCGATATAATTTATTTTCAATTATTTGATTCAATAGGGGCAGAATCTTTGAATTCCAGGGGGCGCCTATTTGACTCTTGACCTATCTTCAACCTTCGACCTATAGTCCGTTTTATGGTAAAAAACAGTTTTTATAAAAACGGGGTTCTATGACGACTGAAACGGCAGAAACCTCCGTCTATCGAATGGACGCGAGAAGGGCGGGAAGCAGAAGGAATTGACATGACGATAAAAACGAGGATCGGAATAATTATCTGCGATCGATACCGCCGTTGCGCCGGCGGGAAATGCTTTCGGGCCATGAGAAACAGGGAGGGGGCCTTTAGCATATATACGGACACCGAGCTTGAACTGGTCGGTTTTACGACCTGCGATGGCTGTCCAGGCGGCAACATAGAATATGCGGGCGATGAAATGATAAAAAATGGCGCAGATGTGATTCATTTGGCCACCGGCCTGGTGGTCGGCTACCCGCCCTGCCCTTATATCCATACATTTAAAGCCTTTCTTGAAAAGCGCTACGGGGTCAGGGTGGTTGTCGGAACCCACCCCATTCCGAAAAAGTATCTTGATATGCATAACTATCTTGGCACATGGCAGGACAACGCATGGACCCCACTTGTCGCGCCGACCATGAGCGATGCAGGGACACGCGCAGCCTATGATTAAAGGAAAAAATCAGACCCAAGCGGCTATGGGTTACAGGCAAAGAAGGAAATTTATAGAATTCGGGTTCCAACGCCTTTTTTTAAGTTTTTTTTACCGTATCCAGAAGTTTCTTGACCAATTCTTCCCAGGCGTCAGTAATAACCTTTTCCGGGGAGATTCGCTTTTCGCTTACTTTCTCACCCGCGACAGCGCATCCCGCTTCCCCCTCCCAGAGCTTGGCGCCGGTATCAGCATCCCAAACTTCCGCAGTCAAATTGGTGATGGTTTCTCTGGTAACGATTAACCGGAGGCCAAAACCGCTCAACCTGCTATCCGCCCTCTGCTGCAGTTGCAGAAGCACAGGCTTGATGAAATAGCGGATCCCCATTTCTTCCTGAAAAAGCCGAAGGCTTTCTTTGGGAAATATCGCTGTCTTATTATAAACGTCCGTCATTTTAATATATTCATCTATCAGCCCCTTCTGGTTCACTTCATTCATAAAGTCCGTATGAGAGATTAAATCGAAACCTTTCTGTGGATTGCCTGAGTGTTTTTTCAACACTGCTGTTAATAAGTTGGAAACGGTATTTCGATAACCCTCACTTCCGGTCGGAACCCGGGTTCCCATTACACAGACCTTGCCCTCCAATTTTTCCCAGGCATATTTATCCGAAACCTGCCCGCCGGTAGCGTATACGTTATATTGCTCAAAGAATCCCGCACAACCGGAGAGCAGCAAGAAAAAAACCATCAGGCCGGACAGTATTCCAAGCAAATAGACAAAACGTTTGCCTTCCATGTTGCACCCCAATGCATATCTCGATTTGATCGATACGTGGTGAGCGATCCCCAACCTTTAAACCACCGGATAAAATTCAGCCCTTCATTCCTTTAGTTTATTGTAGCCTGAAGGGCGTCTTTGTCAATGCCGGGAGTGCATATATTATTATAAATTTGATGGCTTCGTAAAAAGTTCAAGATCAAAGCGCGCAAATCCCGAGGA
>JAGYOX010000129.1 GCA_018399235.1 Desulfobacterales bacterium
TATGTGAAAAAGGTGCGGGATTCCGTCTATGGCAGAATGATTGCCGAGCGCCAGCAGATGGCGGAAAAAATCCGCTCCGAGGGCCAGGGAGAGGCCAAGCGCATTATGGGGCAAAAGGAGCGGGATCTGCTTGAAATCCAATCCGGCGCCTACCGGACAGCAGAGGAAATAAAAGGTGATGCTGACGCTGAGGCGACGAAAATTTATGCGGATGCATACAGCGTAGACCCGGAATATTATTCATTTACCCAGTCATTGGACGTCTACACGGAGTCGCTGGACAAAACAAGCAACCTGGTGCTGTCCACGGATTCAGAATTGCTGAAGTACTTGAAGGATTTTTCAGGCAAGACGTCAAATTAACACATTTGGAACTACAAAACCGGGAGGGCCGCCCTATAAGTCGCGGTCCTTTCCCGGTTTGTTTTTTTGAATAAACTTTACTGATATCATTTTTTAGCCCTTATTTCGCTGATGTCTGGTCCTGGCTAAAAGTTTGCGATGTTTATGCTTGCGCATTTTTTTGCGCCGTTTTTTAATCACGCTGCCCAACAGAACACCCCCTTTCTTTTTTGAAGCACGAGAAAGCTTGCTAGAATTAATTTAAAAAGATAACAGTATTATTTAGCACGTTCAATATAAATCTGTCCACTGTTTTTTACAAAGTCGATAGTTCTGTTAAATGAATCAGCTAAGATATTTTGTTCCGCAACAACTTGAGAAGGTCACAAGAGCGGTTGAGATGGCCGAGGAGCTTATCAGCAATTATTATAAACTCTCGTCCAGTCAACTGCGCAGATTAAACTATGATGTAAAAACACTTGCTGATTTATCCCCCGAGGAAATCGTTTCCGGCCATTTTGCGCAGATCGTCAAGTACAAATCAAAGAGAAAGGATGTTCTGCGGGAGACGGAAGCCGAAGATTTCTATAAGATTTGTCTGCAGGATCATTCCATTTTAACCGCCCTGGAAATGCATCCGGATTTGGAGTTTCTGGGGTTTCTGCTCTATATCGTGTGTCATGAATTGATTCATGTGGTTCGGTTCAGGCGGTTTCTGCAACAGTTTGACGCCTCTGCGGCGGAGAAGATGGCCGAAGAACAACGGGTGCATGCAAAAACTCATGAAATTCTAAGCAATTTATCAATTGATGGCATTGCCGGAGTGTTGAATTTTTATGAGAACTGGCGGAATCCCCCTCATCAGGTAGAGCAGCCGTAAAAAAATTAGGATAGCGCTCTTGACAACCTAAAATCATTGACTATATTGAGTGTGATTCATAACACTGATGAATAATTATAGCTATTTGTTATTACTAAATAAATAGGAGTTTCGGAAATGCCGATCTATGAGTATGAATGTTCTGAATGCGGCCGGGTGCATGAGATCATGCAGAAAATGTCTGATCCACCGCTGACTAAATGTCCCTACTGTTCCGGCAAGCTTCAGAAACTGATTTCACAGAGCACGTTTCATTTAAAGGGAAGTGGATGGTACGCAACTGATTATGCGAACCGGAATTCCGGATCATCAAACTCCGTATCCAAAAAGACGGATCAGACACCTGATAACTCAACGTCAACAACGGAGAAGAGCGGTTCAGCAGAAAAAAGTTCATCTGATGCTTGATGGACTCCCCCTAAATACACAACTCTTCAAAAACATACTGATAAACTTGAAAGACAAGGAGATGCGAAATGAGGATTAAACCATTACAGGATCGGATTTTGGTTAGAAGGGTCGAGGAAGAAGCCAAAACTAAAGGCGGAATTATTATTCCTGACAGTGCCAAAGAGAAGCCGGCGGAAGGGATCGTTGTTGCTGTTGGTGAGGGCAAGCGTACTGAGGATGGCAAGCGGATGACGCCGGATATCAAAGAAGGCGACAGGGTGTTATTCGCAAAATATGCCGGTACCGAGGTAAAGATTGAGGATGAAGAACATTTGGTCATGCGCGAGGATGATGTATTAGGAATTATTGAATAAACGATTGGAGGTTGAGCATATGACAGCGAAAGATATTAAGTACGGGATGAAAGCCCGTGAAAGAATGCTTGCCGGAGTGGACAAGCTTGCGGATGCGGTTTCTGTTACACTGGGCCCCCGGGGAAGAAATGTCGTCATCGAAAAATCCTGGGGTTCTCCGACAGTAACAAAGGACGGCGTGACTGTAGCCAAAGAGATTGAGCTCGAAGATAAGTTTGAGAATATGGGCGCCCAAATGGTTAAAGAGGTCGCCAGCAAAACCAGCGACATGGCAGGAGATGGAACGACTACCGCCACCGTCCTGGCCCGTTCGATCTATCAGGAAGGCCTGAAGCTGGTGGCAGCGGGAAACAGCCCCATGGCAATCAAACGGGGTATTGACAAAGCCGTTGAGGGGGCGGTCAAGGAACTCAACAAAATTAGCCGTTCGGCCAGTGAACAAAGAGAAATCGCTCAAATCGGGACCATTTCGGCCAATAACGATGAAACTATCGGCAATCTTATCGCCGAAGCCATGGATAAAGTCGGAAAAGACGGCGTTATCACCGTGGAAGAGGCAAAATCCATGGAGACCCATCTGGATGTCGTCGAAGGGATGCAGTTTGATCGGGGTTACGTGTCCCCCTATTTTGTGACCGATGCGGAAAAAATGGAGGTTAACCTCGAAGATCCCTATATCCTGATTCACGAAAAGAAGGTCAGCAACATGAAGGATTTGTTGCCGATTTTGGAATCGGTGTCAAAGTCGGGCCGCCCATTGCTGATTATTGCCGAGGATGTTGAAGGCGAAGCCCTGGCCACATTGGTTGTTAACAAGCTGCGCGGCACACTGAATGTGGCAGCGGTTAAAGCCCCCGGCTTTGGGGATCGGCGCAAAGCCATGTTAGAAGATATTGCGGTGCTGACCGGCGGCCAGGTGGTGTCTGAAGATGTGGGGATCAAGCTGGATAGCATCACCATCAATGACCTTGGCCGGGCCAAGAACATTACTATCGACAAAGATAATACAACGATTGTTGACGGGGGCGGTTCCAAGTCTTCCCTGGAAAATCGGGTAAAACAAATCCGCGCCCAGATTGAAGAAACTACCTCTGACTATGACCGGGAAAAACTTCAGGAAAGATTGGCCAAGTTGGTCGGCGGCGTTGCTGTTATCAATGTCGGCGCGGCCACTGAAACTGAAATGAAAGAGAAGAAAGCCCGTGTGGAAGATGCATTAAATGCAACCCGAGCGGCAGTGGAAGAAGGTATTGTGGCCGGCGGCGGGGTTGCCCTGGTTCGCTGCATTAATGCGCTTGAGAAGGTCAAGGTTAAAGCCGAGCAAAAGCTCGGCGTGAAGGTCGTTATGCGCGCCATGGAGGAGCCCTTGCGCCGTATTGCGGATAATGCCGGTTTTGAAGGCTCTATCGTGATCGATAAGGTGAAAAACAGCGAAGGGTCATATGGCTATAATGCAGAAACAAATACCTATGAGGATTTGATGGAAGCCGGTGTCATTGACCCGACAAAGGTCGTCCGTTTTGCCCTGCAGAATGCCGCAAGTGTGGCATCATTAATGCTGACCACGGAAGCTATGGTGGCTGAAAAGCCTGAAGAAAATGAAGGCGGTGCGGGTGCCGGTGCGGGTGCTGGCGCCGGTATGGGCGGTATGGGCGGCATGGGTGGTATGGGCGGTATGATGTAAGCCCAGCCATAGCCCAACGTTTTAAAGTTAACGCGCCTTCATGTGCTATATTCATATGAAGGCGTTTTTTTTGGTGTATACGCGTATATTGCGTCGGCCCTGTGAATACTGCAAGACCATTTATCTTGACATGAGGCGGCTTGTCAGATAGTTTCCTTATACCTGACACGGAGGTTATAATAAAAATACTTGAATTGCCGCATTGTGAGGCCTTGTCATATATATCCTGTTTTTTACTCAGTTTTGAAAAGACTTGTCTTTTGGGCCAGGTCAGAGATAGATGACTCTGCCTTTGCATGTTTGTTTAAAATCACAAATTCCAAGCACCAAATCTCAAACAAATCTCAAAGTTCAATATTCAATGACCAAAACTTGGCAAGGCAAGAAATTGTTTGGGTTTTAGAATTTTGATCATTGTGATTTGTTTGTTTTTTTGGGATTAGTTGTGGGCGGTATTATTGTTTTCTGAAATTTAAACATATGGAGATGAGCAAGAATGGGACCAGAAAGACTCAATGTCATTGAAATGATATTGAACGCGGGATTAATGGTGCAGTTTGTGATGCTGCTGCTGTTTATATTTTCTGTCGCCTCATGGGCGATTATTTTTATCAAGTACCGGTATATTCGTCGGGCATATAGGGAATCAGCGGATTTTATCGAGTATTTCTGGGAAACCCGGGATTTCTCAGAGGCTTTCTCTAAATCCAAGCAATTACGGTTCAGCCCGATTGCGCGGGTCTTCCGAATCGCCTATATGGAGCTTCGCAAGCTGGGCGGTGAGACCGGATATCAGAAAGACCAATCGGCTGCAGGTCAACCCCAGGGCCTCATTTTTCCCGGGACGCAAAGGGGTTTTGATAATGTAAAGCGAGCCCTTGAGCGCTCAAGCATTACAGAGAGTATTCGTCTGGTTCAACTGGTGCCGTTTCTTGCCACGACCGGCAATATTGCTCCGTTTATCGGGTTGTTTGGAACGGTATGGGGCATTATGAACTCGTTTCACAGTATTGCCTATAAAAAAGGGGTGACCAGTATTGCGGCGGTGGCGCCGGGCATCTCTGAAGCGCTTATTGCGACGGCCGCCGGGCTTGCTGTTGCAATCCCCGCGGTTATTGCGTTTAACTATTTTAATCAGAAAATCCGAATTATCGAGTCGGAGCTGGAAAGTTTCTCTTCTGATTTTTTGAATATCGTTGAACGTGAACTTATTTTATCTGGAGGAGCAGCGGCATGAGGTTGCCAAGTAAAAACAATCCATTGATGTCGGATATTAATGTGACCCCGTTTGTCGATGTGATGCTGGTTCTGTTGATTATTTTCATGGTGACTGCGCCCATGATGGTCCAGGGGGTTGACGTATCCCTGCCTGAAACCCGAAATTCAAACCAACTCTCTTCAGAAGATGATCAGCTGGTCGTCACCATTGATAAGGATAATAAGATTCGAATTAATGATTATGAAGTAGGGTTTGATTCTCTTAAAGAAAAGCTCGAAAAAATTTTTGAAAACAGGCATTCCCGGGCAGTCTTCTTGAAGGCGGATAAGCGGATTGAATACGGACGTGTCGTCGAGGTGATGGCGGCGATCAAAGGCGCGGGGGCTGAAAAACTGGGTATGGTTACCCGGCCTTCCGAAGAAGCAGAGAAATCCTGAGCTGTCTGACAAAAACCGGCATATAAAATGCAGTCAGAGGCGTATCAATTTGAACATATCAAATCCCCGGAGGAATCGTGGCACTGGTATGCCGTGGCATCACTGGTATGTCATGTGTTTCTGATTGCGATGGTTTTATTCTTTCCGTTTCCGTCGATTTCCATGCCTGATTTCTCGGATCATAATGTTATTGAGGTGGATTTGGAGCCGCTTTCGCCCCCTCCCCAGACTCCGTTGCCGCCGGATGCCGCCGCCGAACTTCAACAAAACGCGCCGCCTCAGCCCGATACAAAGGCGGATGAAGCCTTTGTCCCGGAACCAGAAGATGTCCCCCCGGCAGAACCGCATGAACCGGTGATACCTATAAAAAAAGCACCTGAAAAGCAATTTGACCCATCGGATTATAGGGTCGTAAAGCCCGGCCCCAAAATCAAGGCCTCTATGAAAAATAAGACCCTCAATACTGCAGCCGTTCACAGAAGTGCTATCGAAAAATTGAGAAAAGAATCCGAAAAATCCCGGCCCCAATCGGTGAAAGAGCGGATTGATCAGTTAAACACCGAGGTTGACCGTCAGGACCGGAAGCTTTCGGATCATCAGGTGGCAGTCAAGACCCAGGGTGGAAAAGGTCGGGGGATGCCATCGGATATGACACAAATGGAGATCTATCAGGCCACAGTGGCAGTGAAGCTTAAGAATAACTGGGTGTTTTCGGAAAAACTGGCCGGCCAGACACAGGGGCTGGAAAGCCGGTGGGTGATTACCATAAAGCCTGACGGGTCAATAACCGATCTTTGGTATGAAAAGCTTTCAGGAAATAAATACTTGGACGATTCGGCAAAAAGAACCATTGAGAAGTCCGATCCGCTTCCACCGCTTCCCGAGGGGTACAAAGAATACCACCTGATGGTGGGTTTTACCCCCTCCGGACTGAAGCGAAGTAGCAACCAAAATTAAAAGGATTAATCAACAAGGCGGTATACATGCACGCAAAGGGTTGTAGTAGAGTTGGTCTGATCTTTGTTATTATGTCAATAATTTTTGGGATAGGAGCGAGGCTTCCCGTTGCACAGGCTGGGCCCGCTTATGACTATATCAATATCAGCGATCCGTTTTTAAAAAAAATACCGATTGCGGTGCCGGTCTTTAAACCCATGTCAGAGCCTTCAAAAGAGGCGGAAACAGCGCATAAAGCAGCCGACGTATTAAGTGAAGGCCTTGAGTTTACGGGTTATTTTAGACTGATTGATCGGGGGGCGTTCCTGGAAAAACCTCAGGAGAAAGGAATTACGGGGGCTGATTTGAATTTTGATAACTGGACGGATATCGGGGCTGAGCTTTTGGTAACGGGCGGTATATGGGTTGCCGATGAAACCGTGCGATTGGAAATCCGATTATTTGATACGTTTAAAGGGGAATTGCTGTTTGGCAAGCGATATGGCGGCGATGTCATTGATCTGAGGCAGATGATTCATCGCTTCTGTGACGAAATGCTCTATCGCCTGACCGGAAAGCAGGGGTTGTTCAACAGCCGGATCGTATTCATCAACAAGCATGAGGGTAAAAGCGCTATCTATATTTGCGATTTTGACGGTCATGGGCCAAGGCGCGTTATTGAAGGCGAGGCCATTACCCTGTTTCCGTCCTGGTCGCCAGAGGGGCGCGCAATTGCCTATACTTCCTATGCAGGTGGTGAGCCCAGTATCTTCATTCGAGAGCTCGAAAGCGGGGAAACCCGCCGAATAGCCTACGACGGAATAAATATTACGCCGACCTGGCTGCCCGGCGGCGGCGGGTTGGCTGCTACCCTGTCCGTCAGCGGAGACGAAGAAATTTATCTTTTGACCGAATCCGGGAAAATTGATAAAAAGTTAACTGATAGCTGGGGGATTGATGTGTCGCCAACATTTTCTCCGGACGGGAAAAAGATGGCGTTTGTTTCAAAACGCGCCGGCACGCCACAAATCTATATCAAAGATCTGGACACCGGTGATATCCGTCGGCTAACCTATGAAGGCAACTATAACACCGAACCGGAATGGTCGCCCGAGGGTGACAGAATCGTATATTCAGGGATGAATGGGGGGCGGGCGGATATCTTTCTTATCGGAACAGACGGCCAGGGGCTAACCCGGTTAACTCATAATGCCGGAAGCAACGAGTCGCCTGCCTGGTCCCCGGATGGCACATTGATTGTTTTTAGTTCCACCCGATCCGGAGCGGCTAAACTTTATGTAATGACCGCATCTGGAACGGATCAGCGTCCTCTTCTGGATATGGATGGCGAGCAGATCCTTCCGGATTGGTCTTCGGCAATCGAAAGAGAGTGATAGGCAATATTCCAATATGAATTTTCAGGATAAAGGAGAAGAAAATGAAATTTCAGCGGTTAAGGCTAAAAGTCGGGCTTCTTTTGTTGATCGTATCATTTTTGTTTGTGGCCTCCTGTGCCAAGCATCGTGACATCTCTACGACACCGGCCGAGGAATCTATCGAGGCGGCGGAGACAGACCGGCAAGCCGGCGAGGAAGAACAGGAACAAGGGATAAGCGAAGAAGACATCGCCGCCAGACAAAAGGCTGAGGCAGCGGCTGAAAAACGGCGGCTTCAGGCGGAGAAGGAAAGAGCGGCCAAACAGGAATTTATCAATGAAAATGTTTATTTCGGTTTTGACGATTCTTCCCTGACAAAAAAAGCCCGACAGATCCTTAAGGAAAAAGTGGAATGGCTGAGAAAGCATTCGGACGTTGAGGTCGTGATTGAAGGGCATTGCGATGAGCGGGGCACCAAAGAGTATAACATGGCGCTTGGCCAGCGGCGTGCCCAGAGCATTAAAAACTTTCTGGTCAACGCGGGCATTGATGCGCATAGGCTGGAAACGATCAGTTACGGCGAAGAACGGCCGGTGGATCCCCGGCACAATGAAATGGCATGGGCGAAGAACCGGCGGGGTCACTTTCGCATTAAGTAGGATGTCTTTTTTTCCTTTGGAAGTAACCCCCCCGGGCCGAGGCCCGGGACCGAGCTTTGCAGTAATTTTTGCGACAGGTTAAAGGCACTGAGGCACTGAGGCACTAAGCTTTTGATTTTTTTAACCTTATACCCTATGCCTTAAACCTTAAACCTTGAAGTTGCTTAGAAGGGGGGAGATTTTACATCTCTCTCCCTTTTTCTTGATATTTTAAATGGGTAATCCTGATGAATAAATTCATATGGCGATATATAGTTTTAATATGTGTTGGGTTTTTGCTGATGACCGGCTGTGCGACGAATTCCGATGTGGAAAGACTGGAAGACCGGATTGACAGTCTTTATGTACGGAACCAGAACATTAAAAAACAGATTAATGGGCTGAGCGATCGTTTGGAAGAGCGGGTAAGCCAGGAGAAACGGATACGGGAGCTATATGCAGGCCAGGATGCGGAGTTTTACGAATTAAAAGCCGAGGTTCGAAAGCTCTCAGGCGGTTTTGAAGAGACTGAACATCGTCTCAGCCGGGATGTCAAGGAACTGTCAAGCGCGCTGGATGCCAACCGCGAGAAGCTCAGTTCTCTGCATGATTCCGTTGAACTTAATGATACCCGGATTTCTCGCCTCGCCGGCTATTTAGGCTTTGACTCAGAAGAAAAGCTTGAGGCCGCCGCCGGCTCCCAATCCGGTGGCAACTCCTCATCGAAAAATTTACCTGAAGACAAGCTATACGACTTTGCCAAAAAATCTTTTGACCGGAAGAATTACGAAACCGCCCGGGATGCCTTTGAAAAGTTTATTGAAACCTATCCGGATTCTGATGAAGCCGACAATGCCCGTTTTTGGATCGGAGAGGTCTACTACAACGAGCAATGGTATGAAAAGGCCATTCTGGAGTATCAGAAAGTCATTGATGATTATCCGAATGGAAACAAAGTCGCTGCCGCCTATCTCAAGCAGGGGATTGCCTTTCACAAGCTGGGTGAAATTGGAAACGCCAAGCTGATACTGAAAGAGCTGATCCGGAAGTTTCCGGACTCAAACGAAGCAAATATTGCCCGGCAGAAGATCAACCGGATTGATGAATAAATATTATTGATGGCTTCGTAAAAAGTCCAATATCTGTGTTGCGCTGCATCCCTCGGAATTTCACGTACAGCTAAGTACGCTGCATTCCTTGGGATTTTGCGCGCCTTGATCTTGAACTTTTTACTTTGCCATCCTAAAATCGATTTTTTACGAGATTGTCATTATTCATGTTAAAAATCGTGGGCATAGATCCCGGGCTGGCTGCTACGGGCATTGCCGTTATTGAGGGATCGGGGCTTTCGGTTGTACGGTACTCCTATGGATGCATTAGAACATCTTCCCGTCATG
>JAGYOX010000013.1 GCA_018399235.1 Desulfobacterales bacterium
ACTTTTAAGCTCGGTCCCGGACCTCGGCCTGGGGGGGTTACTTTTAAGAAATCGTGCAACTTCGATTATATTTGAGAAACTAAAAAAACCCTCCTATAAAAAAATCGTCTGCCTGTCAAATTCGAATTTTGTATGTAAGGATACTAAGTTATTTGCTATTTGTTTCATCCCTCAGCATACGGCGCAGAATTTTGCCCACCGCGCTTTTGGGCAGGCTGTCCCGGAATTCTACAACCCGGGGAACCTTGAATGTGGCCAAATGCGATTTGCAGAAATCGATAATCTCCTGTTCGTTTATCGTTTCCTTATGTTCGGGCTTGGGGGCAATTACAGCCTTGACTGTTTCGCCGCGATACGGGTCAGGCTGGCCGATGACGGCGACCTCGGCCACCGCCGGATGCTGGTAAATGACGTTTTCAACTTCCACCGGCGCCAGGTTATAGCCCGAAGCGACGATCAGGTCCTTGATCCGGTCCACAAAATAGACGAAGTCTTCCTCGTCCACATAGCCCCGGTCGCCGGTTCGGAACCAGCCGTCCGGCAGGAATGTGGCGGCGGTTTCTTCGGGTTTGTTCAAATATCCCTTGGCCAGTTGAAGCCCCCGGTAACAGATTTCTCCCTCTGTGTTGCGCGGGACGATCTGATTGTTGTCATCTGTTATTTTAACTTCTGAAAATACCGGGATACCGATGGAATCAAAGCGTTCCTTGATGCCCGGGATGGAGATAATCCCACCGCTGTTGGTCTCGGTCATGCCCCAACCGTTGACTAACTGGATGCCGGTTTTCTCCTTCCAGTTTTCCTGAACGGCCTTGGGTACCGGCGCCCCGCATCCGATAGTGACCGAAAGGCTGCTCAAGTCATGAGACTCGATCAGTTCTTTATTGGCCATCATGGCGATAAAGAACGTGGGCGGCGCAAAAATAACGTTAACCTTATAGGTATCAATCACCCGGAAGGCATCTTTTAAGTCGAACATGGGAATGGGAATCACCGTACCGCCCTGGTAAAAGGCTGGCAGCAGGTGGAGAAAGTAGCCTGCGGTGTGAAACATGGGCATAATCGAAAAGTTAATCTCTCGTTCGCCCCAGTCCCGGAAGGCATGGGAGTGGGTGAGAGAGTTGAACACGAGGTTAAAATGGGTTTCGATGACCCCCTTTGATTTTCCCGTGGTTCCGGCCGTATACAACAGAAGGGCGGTATCGGTTTTGGGGTCCACCGTTTCGGATTCAGCAAGCGGTGAATATTTGTCTAGAGACTCGAAAAGGTCGATCGTCCCCGGCACCGGATTTTTGGGTATGTCCCAGAACATTTTTAGCGTCTCCGAAACCACGACATCTTCAGCGGCCCAGTCCTTGATATGGGTGACAATGACATTATCAACGGTATTGTTTTCAACAAGGGGCTGGACCTTGTCGTAGAGGAGATCAAGCATGAGGATCGTCCGGGCGCCTGAATCGGTTATTTGATAGGCGAGCTCATCGGCCTGGTACATGACATTGATCGGGGTATGAACGGCCCCGATCATGGCCGCTCCGTAAAACGCCACCACATGTTGAATGGAATTGGGCAGCATGGCAGCCACCATGTCGCCTTTTTTAACCCCTAAATCTTTTAGCATGGCGGCGTACTTGCCGATCAGCTCATTTAATTCCCGGTAGGTGGCGGATTTATCCAAGAAAATCACAGCCGTGGCATCGGGGTAGAGACGGGCGGTTTCATTAAAGAGCCCGTATATTGAAACATCCGGAATCGGCGGCATGGACTCGAAAAACCAGGACGGGTGGCTGATGACATAAGAATCCGAAGGTTTATAGGAACGGCCCTCTTCGAGCCATGCCTCCGGATACCCCATTTTCCGGTAGCATTCATAAAGCGCATCGTCAAAAAACGAATCGCCGGCTTGAAAACGCGGGGGCATTTGGTTTCCCATGGTGAGACCTCCTTTTTCAATATTTGTTTCAATTGTGGTTCATGAAATGCGCATTCAGGCATATCTTTTTACGGCAAATGTTGCGGTTATCTTTGCCAATATTTTCCCATTGGCTGAAACGTCGCATTCCGTGTGCATCACGGTTCTTCCCGGGTAAACCACCCGGGCGGCGGCAACCAGTTTCCCTTTCGAGACAGGCCGGTAGAACATGGCGTTCAGATTCGTGGTGGTAAACTGATCCCCTTTTTCTATTTTTGTGACGATGGCCGTGCCCATGGCGACATCGGCCAGAGCGCACAGGATGCCCCCCTGTACTGTTCCGGATGAGTTCATATGGGGATGGGTCAGTTCCATGGTGACTTCAGCCTTGCCGTCACTAAAACTTGCAAGCCTTGTACCTATCAAGGCGGCCGAGGGCGAAGGTGAGATGTCCCCGTTTTGCCAAGTGATTAGAAATTTCTCGACTTCCGTATCCACTTTAAAACAGGTTCCTTAATGCCGACGGGTATTGAAGGTCTTAATTTATATCAGAATTCGTCCTGGCAATGCAAACGAACGTCTACCCGGGGGGATTCAAGCATAGTCCAGTTGCCAAAGGCTCAGGCGGACCACCAGTCAACAATGTTTTTGTCGAATTGGACACCGATGCCTTTATCGTCAATCCTTGCTATTTCACCGGTTATTTTAACATTTTCCTTATTTTCCGGATGAATAAATGTTAATATTAATTGATTCCCCCGGTTAAACTTGGGCAGTACGGTTTTTGAGGCTTCAATGTACATGCCGCTTGCGCTGAAGTTAATGGCGAGTCCATTGTAGAGCCGATCTTCGACCGCATAATCAACATTAATCCGGTAGTTTTTCCTGGCATATTTTCGGCGAGCCGTGCTCTTTTCTTCGTTAGCATGCCGTTCCAGATTCGTTAAAAGGTCACGGCGTTCTTCAAGGGTCATTTTTTGAATGATTCCATAAAGTTTGGAAGTGATCAGCGTAAGCTCATTGTCAATTTTTTGGCTCATTAACTATGCTCCGGTTTGAAGGTTTTTAGGTTGAATCCATCATGGCTTCATCAAAATTTTGATTACTTGGGTTATCCCATGGTTTTGACGCCTTCCCAGTATTTTTTTTCAAGCTCGCGCTTGATTATTTTGCCGTCAATATGGCGGGGCAGCTTTTCGTAAAACTCAACCCTCTGGGGTACCTTGTATCCGCCCAGTCCTTTCTTTTTACAGTAATCCTGGATTTCCGCCTCGGTCATGTTTGCATCTTTTTTCAGTTCAATACAGGCCAGGGGGATTTCGCCGAGATCCGGATGCGGCCCCCGGATGACCGCTGCATCGGAAATGTTGGGGTTCATAAATAACACCCGCTCTATTTCGATGGGAAATATATTGACGCCGCCGCAGATAATCATTTCTTTGACCCGGCTGGTTAGATACAAAAATTCGTCCTTGTCCTGCCATCCGATAAGCCCGTCATCGTACCATTCCACGCCGTCAATTATTCTCTGGCTGTCCTTTAACTTGGCCTCGGTTCCGGGATATCTGAGTGACAGGGTGCCCACAGACCGGCCCATCACCAATCCCTCATTACCCGGCTCCAATTTTTTTTTGGCGATCTCATCATATATCATTACGTCCCCGCATCGGGGCTTACCCACGCTTTGAATCCGCTCCGGATCTTCCCGGTAGTCTTCCGGTAAAAGCAGGGTTAACAGCGCAGTTTCCGAACTCCCGTAATATTCATGAAAAACGGGCTGCTTGGCCCCCTGCTGGGTGAAAAGTTCATTGATGGCCACTTTGACTTCCGGGGGGCAGGGCGCGGCTGCACTGATCAGGGTGTGCATGCTGCTCAAATCATATTTCTTTTTAACGTCATCCGGCAGCGCCAGTATCCGCTGGAGAATGGTGGGCACGGCAAAACTCCAGTTGATCCGTTCCTTTTCAATCAGTTGAAGATAAATTTCCGGATCAAATTTGCGCATGGGGACAGCGGTTGCCCCCAGCATGATGCAGGGGGCATAGCCGGCAGCTGTTCCCGCATGATACATGGGGGTGGCGATCAGGCTCCGGATATTTTTGCCGTTTTTATCCTTGATTTTATCGCCGCCGTAATAGAACAGGTAGCTGTACTGGCGGATCAGGTAGTATAAATAATCATCCAGTGAGGCTCTCGGTGCCTCGGCAATATCGCTGACCAGGTAGCTTAATCCGTCATACAGATTGGCACTTTTGGGTGAGCCGGTTGTGCCGCCGGTATATGGGTTTAAGGCGAAAATGAAATTGGTTTTCGGCAGGGTGTTTGGCGCTTCTTTGACAAGGCTTTCAAAATTTATGACCCCCTCCGGAGGCGTGCCGCCGACCTGGACGAAATATTCCACCGAAGGCATTTCAGCTTTAAAATCGGTAATGGAATCGGCAAAATCATTATCGAATATGAATATTTTGGGTTTTCTTAGGTTAATGGTCTCCCTTAGCTCCTGTCCGGTTAAATGCCAGTTGACTGCAGGCATTGGCGCACCGATCAGGCTTGCTGCATAGAAGCATTCGAAAAATTCCATGCCGTTATATAGCATGCAGGCAATCCGGTCTTTAGGGCAAACGCCCAGATCGATCAGTGCGTTGGCAAGCCTAAGCACCCGGTCACTCATTTCATCAAATGTGACCCGTCGGTCGCCGTCTACAATAGCCTCCCGCTTGCCCAGGGATCGCCATAGGGCGATAAAAAAATTGCCCGCGATGCTTCCCGTCTCAAACCGCCTTATGGCCCCCATGTTATTGAAAAAACCACCCATTCCAGCGGTCTTTTTAAGCGTTTTAAGCAGCGTCCATATGCCCCATTGTTTCCTGATGGTGCGGTTTAACCCCTTGTTCTCTTCAGTTTTTCGTACCGCGCGGATGGCTTTTCCAACAGATCGGAGTGACTTTTCGCCAGACATGAATCCCCCTTTGACTTCATGGGTTGCCCTAATCTTTTACGCAAGGGTTATATTAATTAAATACGAGATACTGAAAAAATGATCAAAACATTTTTGTTTTGAGAGCCTCCCATGTATGATTGACCATTATGATGATCCTCGCCCCTACACTGCGGATTAGATTTAAACATTTAATTTTAATTGATTTTTTTGTCTGTTATGGCTAATTAAACTATAAACCGTTAAGTTACTTAGAAGTAACCCCTCCGGCCAAGGGCCAAGGCCCGGGACCGAGCTTTGCAGTAACTTTTGTGATAGATGCGATGTAGAGACGGGCTTTAGCCCGTCATTCGCAGAAGCGGCCGATGTGACAAACCGCGTCCAATGGAAGGCTAAAGCCTTCCACTACATTGATTGTAAAAATTTCGATAAACCGATCAGGAATTGACGAATGCGTTTTATTTATCCGCCCTACATGGATAAGATTTTGATTTTTCTAACCCTATACCTTAAACCTTAAACCTTAAACCTTAAACCTGAGTGCAAAACCGTGAACTGTGAACTGTGAACTGTGAACTTAAAGTTACTTAGAAGATAAACCATTCTTTTATCACATAGGGGGATGACCATGGAAAAGGGTACAAAAAAATCGGGCAAAGGGTATTGGGGGCGGCGGGCGGTATACGGCCTGCTCAAGGATTTGAACTGTGCGCTGGCTACCCATGAAGTCTGCCAGGATATGATCGGCAGGCGGGAAGATCAACTTTTAAAAGCCGTTACCGGCCTTGAAGGGGGGGTGGTGGCATCCGGTTCCACCTGCGGGGTGGTGACCGGCGGCGCCCTATCTCTGGCGCTGATGCATCTGGATGATATCGAAAAAAATGGTGCTTCCACTGAGAAGGCGGTGCTTGAGCGGGTATCGGACTATATTGAGTGGTACCGGAATACCTATGGCACATTTCTGTGTCGGGAGCGAACCGGTGTAAATTTTTATCGAACCAGAGGGCAGCTTCGTTACCTATTGCCGGGCGATAAGATGGGCAAGTGCTTCTGGCATATCCGGGGGGCCATGCGATATTTGAACGATGTATTAAATAATGCCGCTCCGATTAAGGCCTCATCCGGGCCGGCCGGGGATAAACCGCCGATTCATTGTGCCACAGCCGTTCTGACAGGCATTCGGGAGAAAACGGGCGTGGGTAATCCGCTGCTTGAAAAACTGGCGTTTGTCTTTGACGGTGGTGTCGGCTTCAAAGGGGGTATCTGCGGGGCGCTTGCCGGGGCGATCATGGGGATCAACCAGGTAATGGGTGTGGATCTCAGAAATATATCCTATTGGAAAAATATGAAAGGCTTTCTTAAAGGCCATGTGAACCTATTGGTCCGGTCGCCTAAGACGCTGGATGAACCGTTTGCTGCGGGCCGCATGCTCGTGGAGCGTTTCAGGGAGGTTGCCGGATCCATTGAATGCCGGGAAATTACCGGCCGCAGTTTCGGCGATTGGGATGAATTCCAAGATTTTATCTCTAATTCCGCAACATGTAAGGGTTTGTTTGAAATGGCTGTCAATGAGGCGTCAGAACTGATTTTAAATTCTTCCGAGGGAAAGGGACAGCTAAGGGGCGGCTTTTCAAATTAGGCCATCCTAAAATTGACTTTTTACGAGATTGTCAGGCCTTGTCTATACTAAAATTGTAGGTTTTCAGACAGGATGCGGGGAGGTGATGTATGGAAATACAGTTACCTTGGGGAAAAGATTTTCTGGCGGTTTCGCTGCCCGAAGATTGGCGGGTCCATCTGCCGGAGCGGTCGAATATCTCACGTCCTCCGGACAAAAGCGAGGCGGATATCGTTCAGGCGGCCCTTGATGCCCCGATCAATGCGGATGCCATTGGCTCAAGCTCGCTTGCCGGCATGCGTATCCTGATTGTTGTTGACGATAACACCCGCCCTACACCTGTGCATCGATTTTTCTACTTGATTTTGGACGAATTGGCAAAGGCCGGGGCCGATCCGGAGAGTATTCATGTGATGCCGGCGCCCGGGATTCATACCGCCATGACAGAAGATGAAATGGCGGGAAAAATAGGGGCTGAGAATCTGGCGAGGGTTTCCTGGTCCAATCACGATGCTTTTGATGCCGCCACCCACCATCAATTCGGTACAACCTCCCGGGGTACCCCGGTGATACTTAATAAAAGACTCGCGGAAAGTGATTTGATTCTGGTGGTGGGGATGATTGAGCCCCATCTATGGGCCGGTTTCGGCGGGGGCTTGAAAAATATTTTTCCCGGTGTCGCCTCGGCTGCAGCCATCGGCCACCATCACGGAATGATTGCCGAGCCGCCATATCTGTTTAATCGGGTGGGACTAATGCCGGATGAGAATTTGTTCAGGCAGGACCTGGAAGAAGTCAGACGGTTTATTGACGCCGATATTTTCTGTATAAACGTGATGCTTGATGAGAAGCAGGAGATCACCGCCGCATTTGCGGGCGATCCTATTGCCGCCCATCGAAGCGGCATCGAGTTTAATGCCAAAGCTGCCGGTATCAAGCTTGATCAGCCCGTGGACGCTGTGATTGTTAACTCCTTTCCTATGGAGATCAATTTCAAACAGAGCATGAAATGCGTGGGCAACTCTTTGCCGGCGCTAAAGCCCGGCGGCGTGATAATGGCATTTCTACGTGCAGAACGGGGGCTGGATGACATCCCCCTCCCTGATAAGCCGCCGCCACTGACGATTTTAAGAGCCATACTGCGTCTGATCGGAAAGTCCAATGTCATGAAGTTTTTGAATGTGGTCAAAAAGGGCTTGAATGTGGAGGAGCGTTTTCTTACCTATTACTCCATGCGTCTGATTCGGGAGTATCATTTATTTTGTTATGTACCGACCCTTTCAGAATCTGAAATTGAGCATCTTGGTTTTTTTCATAACTGCAAAACCCCGCAGTCGGTCATCGAAAGTGGTGCCCGAAAGTTGAAAAAAAGCGCCCGGGTGGCTGTTTTTCCGGATGGGGGCGCAACGTTTCCACTGCTATCATGAAATCTGGAGGCCTCAGGGGGTTGTAGCGATGAAAGCCGTTAAATTTCAAAATCAGAAAGTTATCATGGTTGATGCACCCATGCCGGATATTTCAGAGCATGAGGCGCTTATCAAGATTTTGATGGCGGGGATTTGTGCTACAGATGTTGAATTGTACAAAGGCTACCAGGATTTTCAAGGCATACCGGGGCATGAATTTGTCGGCATAGTTGAAAAGGCGCCCCAGGCCCCGGAAATTGTCGGAAAACGGGTGGTTGTGGATATCAACATCGGATGCGGCCAATGTCTGAGATGCCGAAACGGAGACGCCCGGCATTGTCCTTTGCGCAGGGTTGTCGGAATCCGCGGTCAAGACGGCGGATTTGCCGAGTATTGCGCCGTTCCAGTGGACAACCTAAGGGTGCTGCCGGAAGGGTTGGAAACCATTGACGCGGTGTTTGCCGAACCTTTGGCGGCCGCTCTTGAAATCGCCCAGCAGGTTCATATTAGGAATGACACGAAGCTTGCGGTAATGGGAGACGGAAAGATGGGGCTGCTGTGCGCTTTTGCCCTTAATCATTACAGCACCAGGGTGACAATCATCGGGCGGCACGCGGAAAAGCTGGAACTCGCCGCCGCTCAGGGCATAAGCACCTGCAATACATCTGACATGCCCCCGGAAATGTTAGAGCAGCGGTTGAAAGGGGCGTTTGATGTGGTGGTTGAGGCCAGCGGCAATCCGGATGCCATTAACCAGGCGGTTAAACTGACGGCCCCGGAAGGCACTATTGTGGTTAAAACAACTTCCCATCAGCCGTCAAAGATTAATTTGGCAGAATTGGTGGTTAATGAGCTGACAATTTTGGGCTCCAGGTGCGGTGATATCGGGTTTGCGGTTAAATGTCTGGGTAACAGATGGGTCCATGTGGCGTCGCTGGTGGATTCGGTGTATTCGTTTGCTGATTTCCCAAAGGCCTTTGAACACGCCATGGCGCCCGGAAGCAAGAAAATACTACTGGCTTTTGAATAGCCGGGAGGGTTATGTTTTTTGCCCGTATAGCGCATAGTACGTCACTGGTACGACCAGCAGGGTGAACAGGGTGGAGGCGATAAGCCCAAAAATAAGGGCCCAGGCGAGTCCTGAAAAAATCGGGTCCAGGGTAATCGGCCAGGCGCCCAGGGCGGTTGTGAGGGCGGTGAGAACAATGGGGCGCATCCGGATGGCACCGCTTTGAAGAATCGCTTCCTTAACGGGAAGCTGGTTTTTCAGGGCATCCTGGATGAATTCAATAAGCACAACTGAATTGCGGATGACGATGCCGCCAAGCGCAATCATGCCGATCATGCTGGTGGCGGTGAAAAAGACCAGGTCTTGGTATCCGCCGACCACGCCGCCGGATACAATATTTAGCAGCCAGAAACCCGGCATGATGCCGATCAGCGTAAGGGGTATCGCCATCATGATTAAAATCGGCATAAAGAAAGAATTGGTCTGCATGGTCATCAGGATGTAGATGCCGATAAGGGCTGCGGCAAATGCAATAGCCATGTCACGGAATACCCGCAGCGTTATCTGCCATTCCCCTTCACCGGCCCACTCTGCCTGGATTCCCGGAGGTAGCGGGTTTTCAGAAAGCCGGCCCTGCATACCGAGGATGGCCTCAGCCGGCGCCCGGCCGGCGACTTCAGCGAGGACGTAAACCACCCGCTCCAGGTTCTTGTGATAGATGGTCTGGGCATTGGGGGTGCGTTCAATATCGACCAGCTCCGCCAATGGGACCATTTTGCCGTCCGCCGTGGCCATGGGAATCTGGGTGAGCGTTGACATATTGCTTCGGTTCTTGCGGGGCAGAATCAGTTTGACATGCAGGGGCTGTCGCTCATCTGCGGCATGGACCGTAGCCGGCGTATCCCCGCCCACGGCGATTTTAAGGGCGTTGACAATGGCCCGGGTAGAGACGCCGTGAAGGGCGGCCTTCTCGCGATCCACCTTGAAATCGATCTGGTCGTGGGGCATCTCGGTCATGTCATCGATATCCACCACGTTGGGTTCCTGCTTCATGATCCCTTTGATGTGTTCCGCCGCCTGTATCAGTTCGTCATTGGATCTGTCCGGCGTCCCGTAGATTTCCGCCACAAGGGTTGCCAGAACCGGCGGCCCCGGGGGGACTTCCACGAGCTGAATCTTTGCGTTGTTTTTTTCGGCGATTTTCATCAGGTCATTTCTCAACCGCAGCACGATGGCATGGCTTTGTTGATCCCGCTTGCCCTTTACCGCCAGATCCACCCGGATATCTGCCAGATGCGGTCCATGGCGCAGATAGTAATGCCGCACCATGCCGTTGAAATCCATTGGCGAGGGAGCGCCCACATAGGAGGTGTAATTTTCAACCTCCTTGACCCGGCGCAGATAATCCTCAAAATCGCGTACCACGGCGTCTGTTGTTTCAAGCGTAGTGCCCTCCGGCATATCAATGACCACCTGGAATTCATTCTTGTTGTCAAAGGGCAGCATTTTAAGCGGTACCACCCGCAAAAGCACCAGGGAGATTGAGAGCCCCAGCAGCAGAAGAATGCCTGTCAAAAGCAGATATCGTTTGGGGCGGGACTCCAGAAAGGGGGTGACCAGCTTCCGGTAAGTTGTAAAAATCCATTGGGGGGTGCCTTTTTGACCGTTCTGCGATGACGACCCCTGGGGAAGGGGATGGTTCTTAAGCAGGGAATAGGTCATCCACGGGACGATGGTTAGGGCGCAGAGCGTTGAAAATGTGACGGTCAGCGGCACATTGGACGACATGGGGGCCATGTACGGCCCCATCATGCCAGTAATGAAAAAAAGCGGGGCAAAGGAGATAATAATAGCAATGGTTGATACAATGACGGGTGGCAGCACCTCGTGGACCGCAAAAAGTGTGGCAAAAAAGGGTTTTCGCCTGCCCATGAAGATGTGCCGCTGGATGTTGTCTACATTGGTGATGGGATCATCAACCACCAGGCCCAGCGAGAGAATCAGGGCGAACAGGGTTACGCGGTTGATGGTGTAGCCGAACAGATAGTTCATAAAAAGCGCCAGGCTGAAACTCATCGGCACGGCCACGGCCACCACCAATGCCTCGCGCCAGCCCAGGGTAAAGGCAAGCAGCACCACCACTGTCAGCACGGCAAAGCCCAGGGAGCTCAACAGGTCATTTACCTTTTCCTGCGCAGTGTAGCCGTAATCGCGCGTGACAGCCACTTCCACATCCGTCGGAATAATATTTTTCTTGAGCTCATCGAGCTTGGCCAGGATTTTTTTGGACACATCAACGGCGTTGGTGCCGGGTTTTTTCGCCAGGGAAAGCGTAACCGACGGATATTCCAGGGGTTGATCCGCCATTTGATGGGCGCGGCGGTATCTGTGGGAATGGCCGATGCGGGTGTAGTTGTGAGCCTCGGCCGGTCCGTCAGTGATTTCTGCCAGGTCGCGCAGGTAAACCGGTCGTCCCCTATGAACGCCGACAACCAGATCTTCAACATCGCTTACCGACTGAAGAAAAGAATCGGTGTTGATCATGAAGTTCTGGTTGAATCGGTCGATATGGCCGGCTGTAATCGCGGCATTTGCCCCCTGAAGGGCCTTTCGGACCTGAAGCGGGGAGATATTGTACCCATTCATCCGTTCGGGCAGGAGTTCCACGCGGATTTCTCTCGCCCGTCCGCCGGTTATGGAAGTCCGGGAGATATCTTCGAGCTGCGAGAGTCGCCAGCAGACTTCCTCGCCGATGCGGCGCAGCTGATGATCGCTGTAGCGCTCCGAATAAAGGGTAAGATTGACGATCGGCACATCATCGATTTCCACGGGTTTGATCACCCATCCCTTGACAATCGGCGGCACCTGGTCAATGTGCATGGTGATCTGGTTGTGCAGTTTGACCAGCGATTCCTCCCGGTCCTCGCCCACATAAAATCGGACAGTCACAATGGCCTGGCCCTTGTGCGACATGGAATAGACGTATTCGACCCCGTCAATTTGCCATAAAAGCCGCTCCAGCGGAGTGGCCACTAGCTTTTCAACTTCTTCCGGAGTTGCGCCGGGGGCCTGCACGTGAATATCCGCTAAAGGCACGATAATTTGGGGATCCTCTTCCTTGGGAGTGACCATAATGGCGGCAATCCCCAGGCAGATGGAGACAATCAGCAAAATGATGGCGGGTCTGCCGTAAAGGAAAGGTCTTACAATGCCGGGAATCAGACCACTGGGCGTGTCACCGTTATTCGCCATCGCCCGGCTCCTTTATTTTCAGGGTTTCATTGCCGGAAAGGCCGGACAGTACTTCCACCCGGTTTCCGTAAATGTTGCCCGTTTTGATGTATCGGCGCCCCCAGCCGTCTGCGGACTTCACCATAACAAGCTCAAGCTGACCGACTTCGTAAACCGCCGTCCTGGGGATTAAAACAAGCTCAACCTGCTTGTACGGGATCCGCAGTTTGCCGTACATGCCGGGATACAGGTTTGGGATATTCGGGAGCTTGCTTTTGACTAGAAAGGTTCGGGTCTGCGGGTCAGCATATGGGATTAACTCCTCGACCCGCGAGTCAACGGTTTTTTGCAGGGTAGAGAGTTCTACGCGAAGCGTTTTACCGGGATGAATCTTTCGGACCAGGCTTTCCCGCACATAGGCTTCCAGCTGCAGTCCGCCGGGGGTTTTAAGCAGCAGCAATGGTTTGCCGGGCATCGCCATATCTCCCGGATCGACGAGCCGTTTTAATACCTCACCATTAGCCGGCGCGTTGATCTTGGTATATCCCAACCCGATTTTTGCCTCCTGAACCATTTCTTCCGCCATGCGGACCCCGGCGGAAGCTCCCGCCAGACCGTCTTTAGCCCGTTTCAGTGAAGCCTTGGCTTGTAGATACCTGGAGCGCGCTTGCTCCAGATCCTGCTCGGTCGCTGCATCCGCATCAAAAAATTTTTTTACCCGGTTATAGGCGGATTCTGCCTCCGCAAAAGCGGCTTGAGCCGCATTAACTGCCTGTCTGGCCTGCTCTTTTTGGGACACTACCGTTTTTAAGGACTGGGTCGCCTGAGAATACCTGGATTCCAACTGGCGGTCATCAAGTTCTACCAACAGGTCATCCTTTGACACCCGGTCACCGGCGTTGACCCGCACGTTAATGACCTGGCCGGATACCTGGGCCTCGATACGAGCCTGGGTACGGGGCTGAACCGTACCCACCGCATCATACCATTCGGTGACCGTTTCAATCTCTGCGTTTACCGTGCCGGCCCCGGCTGCTGCGGGTGTTTTATCCGGTTCAACCATGCCGGGGGTGATTTCGCCCCCGGAAAAAATCCAGAGGATTATCACGGCGGCTCCGATAACAATGGCTACAAATAGGGGGATGATGATCCGTTTATTGGTTTTCATGGCGATCATTATCTTTCCAAGGGTTAGGGGTGCGCTCGGCCCATTTGCCAATCGCCCGGGCCAGGTCGGCGTTTGCCTTTATTTTGTCATAAAAAGCGGCTGTTGATCGAATACGCGTCCGGTTCCGGTCCAATTCGGCTTCCATGTAGCGGGTAATTGTGACCGACCCGCCTTTGTAATGCTCCCTCACCAGGCGGTAGGACGCTTCTGCACTCTTTACGCTGCTGGCTGCGACTTCGTATTTGGCCCGGGCCGCTTCAAGGTTAAGGTAGGCATTTTTTACATCCAGCTTGATGTCCAAGGTCGCCTGCCGATCGGCGGCCAGCATTTCTTTCACGATGGCATCGGCTTTATCGACCCGGGCTTTTGTGGAAAACCCTGCAAACAGATCCCAGTTTAGCATCACCGCTGCGGTCCAGTTATCCTTGTTCCAGTCGTAGTCCATGGCTGGATCGTCCACATAGTATTTGCCCATCAAATCCACGCGCGGAAGATATCCGCTTTTTGCCGCGTCCATACCCATCCGGGAGCTGATCAGTTGTTCCCTGACCTTTTTGAGTTCAGGCCGGTTGGAAAGCGCTTGAATAATTCCATCCTCATATGTCTCCGGTACCTGTATGAGGGCTTCGTTTGTTTTGGCAAGCAAGTTCTGTTTTTCCGTAAATTCGGCAGGGTCCAATCCCATGAGGTTGGCAAGAGCCGCCTTGGCCAGTTTATATCGATTTCGGCTTTTAACCAGGGCCTCTTTTGCCTGCGCCAGCCGGACTTTCAATGAAAGCACATCGGATTTAAGAGCCCCCCCGCCTTCGTATTGGACCCGAATAATGCGGAGTTGCTCGGAAACGGTGGTAACGGATGCCTCCGCGATATCAATGAAATCCCGGGCGGCCAGAACATCGTAAAAGGCGGAGATGACTTGAGCGGTCAGGTTGTTTATGACCGCTTGCCGGTCCAGGGTCGAAATATCGATCCCCTGTTTGGCCATTAGACGCCCCAAGTAGTCCTTTCCGCCGTTAAACAGGTTCATGCGCGCCTGTATGCCGGTTTCATAGTTTTCAAACCATCCGGGATCATTAAAATCGTCAGGGGCATTGAAGTCCTCAGGCCGGACATTCCTTGCATCCATCTTTTTATACCAAAAGGCTGAAGGCGTATCCCCCTGCATGTATTCGGTATAAAATCCCACAAACGGCCAGAAGGCCGAGTCTGCAAGGTCCTTCATGGCTTTGGTCTGGGTAATGCGGTGGACGGCCTGTTGTAGGTTTGGATTGTTTGAAATGGTTATATTTATGACCTGGGAAAGGGTGAGGGGAGAGTTAAAGTCGCAGACAGCCTCACTCGCCGGCTGGGCCCGGCGATTTTTGCCTGGCGGTATCTGTGTTGTCGAGACGGCCGAAAGATCTTCATATTCCGCCCGGATTGCCGGGACCGTATATCTTTTCGTGGGGCTGCAGCCCGTCAGGAGCAGTGCAATTGCGGCCAATGCGGCCCAGAACATTCTGCTTATGTGTAAAGATGGTTTCAACCTGTTTTTTATTGGCCTGCGGGTTATTGATTATGAATTATAACAATAACAGCGATATAGGTTTTTGGCAAATTTTTTGCCTAAAGCAAATCGGTTATTCCGGACCAAATGATTCCGGGCCAGGAGTACCTGGCACCCAGAGGCATCCGGTAAGGCGTTTTATGAGTGATGGCATCAGCTGCTCTCAGGCCGCTCTGAATTGACGGTCCGATGCCTTCGCCCATATCAACAGTGGCCAACCCCGCAGCATCGCCGGTAAGATAGGCGTTTTCAAGCTGCAACACCGGCGTTCGATGCCGGATATAATAGACATGGCCTTTGGCATTAAATTCGCGTGTCGGCACAAGGTCGCTGGAGTGCAGCTTCTGTTTGAACTCTCGCCAGAATTCATTGATTGTTTTTCCCTGCTTTTTCATGGAGGCGTACTTGCCGCCGATGCCGACATTTAAGTAGCCGGCGCCTTTCGGCATGTACCAGGCATAGCCGGGCAGGCCGTTTTTAAAAAACCAGAGGTAACAGTTGGAGTCAGCATGATCATACCTGAATTCCTCTTCCACCGTGGCAATCCTTGAATTTTCGGGATGCGGAGAGATATGGCTGAATAAATGGCGGTAGACGGGGCAATGGGTGCCGCCGGCGCCCACCAGGTATTTGGCGCGATACCGGTCATCGAGTATATAGTGCCGGCCTTCTTTCCGGATGGACCTCACCGCATGCTGTTTTACTTGAATGCCGGACCGCTTAAGGAGCCATGCGTCAAATTCATAACGACGGATGGAGTACTGGCGGGTTCTGACGGGTACCCGAACGTTCCGGAAATAACAGATCAGCCGGTTAAAAGCGATGATGCTGTGCGGATAGTCTTTCGGATGGATTTTCAAAAGATCGAATACCTTTGGGGTCACCCAGCCGGCACACAGTTTCAGGCGGGGGAATTCTTTTTTGTCAAGAATGAGGGCGTCAATTCCGGATTTGTTGAGTTTCCAGGCGCATGAAGCGCCGGCCGGGCCGCCGCCGATCACAATCACCGTTTTCTCAATCATTTCCGTTGACCCATGACCATGCAAAAGCTGTTAAGTCAGCCGGCATTCGGGTTGTGGGGCGCCGGGTTTCGTCATGACGATTTGCCAGAGCTGGATAATCCGGGAACGGAAGGCACCGGCGGAAGACAGCAGGTAGAAATGCCACATGCGGCGGAATCGTTCACCGTACTGTTCCTTAAAACGCGGCCAGCTTTTTTCAAAATTATCGTACCAGACCATCAGGGTTTTATCATAATCCGGGCCGAAGTTATGCCAGTCCTCCATAACGAAAATCCCCTCCATGGCGCTTGCGAGCTGGGCGATGGAGGGGAGCATGCTGTTCGGGAATATGTATTTGGTGGTCCAGGTGTTGCCTGCTTTCGTGCTGATGTTGTTGCCGATGGTGTGGATAAATGCGATGCCATCGTTTTTTAAACAGTTGTCTACGGTTTCCATATATGTTCGGTAATTCTTGTAGCCCACATGTTCCATGATTCCGATGGAGATGACCCGGTCGTACCGACCGTTGACATTGCGGTAGTCCTCATGCCTGATTTCAACCGGCAGATTTTTGCATATCTGGTTGCCCAACTCCATCTGCTCCTTGGAAACCGTAACGCCGGTGACTTTCGCACCGTAGTTTTCCGCAGCATACTTGGCGAACGCGCCCCAGCCGCATCCCAAATCAAGAACGGCCATGCCGGGTTTGAGATTAATTTTCCGGCACACCAGATCGAGTTTCGCCTCTTGGGCCTCATCCAGGTTTGAAGCATTCCTCCAGTATCCACAGGTATAGGCCATATCTTTGTCCAGCATAGCCTTGTAGAGCTCGTTACCCACGTCATAGTGCTCCTCGCCTACCTGGTAGGCCCGTCGGTTTTTTTGAAGATTGAACAGGCGGGCTTTAAGAAGATACCATAGGGTTTCGTGTCTAGATTTGATCTTCTGATCCAGCTTGGTCCGGAAAACCCGGTCAAAAAATCGATCCAGCGCCTGGCAGTCCCACCAGCCATCCATATAAGATTCCCCGGCTGCGAGGGTCCCTCCGGCAATGATTCGATCATAGACTTTGTCGTTATTGACCTGAATATCATACGGGTTGCTGCCGTTAATTTGAATACCGGCACTGTTGAGCATTTCTTCTATGAACTGTCTGGACGGGGTGCTCATGCTTTTTCCTTAATCTGCACGTCATGTTGGGGTTATATTTTAACTAACAAAAACAAAAACTTAGAACATTATAAGAATATTGTCAGATTAGTCAAGAAAAAATTTTGCCCTAAAACTGACCAAATTCTTATAAACCCGGCATTCGCAGGGGATTATATTCCTGGATCAGCCGGTATATGGCGTTTGTGCCAAAATCTACAGCATCCGATGGAATCCTCTCATCGGCGGAGTGGATTGTTTCAAAAAAACTAAAGTCCGGCGGAAGTTTCATGGGGGTAAAGCCGTAGGTTTGAATACCCAGAGCGGCGAAGTACCGGGCGTCTGTGACACCGGGAAGCATCATGGGAATGGGGTGGCCGTCCGGATCCATCGCCTTTATAATTTCAGACAGCTTTGGAAAAAGCGTCATATTCGGCGTTAAAGTGGTCGGGACATACTGGAGAATTTCAAACGGAATATTAGGGTCGATGGTTTGCCGCAGCTCTTGCAGCATATCCGCGGGGCTGTAGCCGGGGAGCAGTCTGCCGTCAAGCTGGAGTCGGATTTCTGAGGGGATGACATTTATTTCTGAGCCGCCATGAACAACGGTGGGGCTTATCGTATTGTAAAGCAAAGGTTTGAATTGCCGGCCTTTTTCTCCGAGCATCTTAAGAATAGTTCCGGTCAGCAAAGGGTTCAGGAGCTGGTTAAGGATGACGCTGTTGGGCGGTGGAAGTTCGGCTGCAATCGCCTGGATCATCTCCCGGGTGACAGGGGTGATATGCGGCGGCATGGCAATGCTGTCAAGCTGTTTCAGCAGGCGGCCCAGTTTGGCCATAGCCCCTCCTTTTATCGGCATGGAGCCATGTCCGGCCGGGCCTTTGATACTTGCCTGCATCCAGCAGGCTTGCTTCTCAGCCACCTGGATGGGATAAAATACCTTTTTGCCGATATACATGGAGGCGGCGCCGAATTCGCCGATGGCATACTTGATACCGGAGAATTCTTCCGGATGCTGATCCACCAAGTACTTTGCTCCGTATGCGCCCCCGGCTTCCTCATCGCTTAATACGGTAAGGATAATATCGCCCGCGGGTTTGATGTTTGTCGCGGCCGCACGGATTAAAGCTGAAACCATCATGGCCACGGCCCCCTTCATATCTAAAGCGCCGCGGCCCCATATATATCCGTCAACGAGGCGGCCTTCAAATGGCGGGTATTTCCAGGCCTGATTTTCTGTTGTTACCACATCCACATGGCCGTACATAAGAAGCGGCGGTGCCTTTCCTTCCCCCGGGTAGCGGGCGATCAGGTTGGGCCGTTGGGTAGCCAGGGAAATGGTTTTTGTTGAAACCCCCGCTTTGTCTAAAAGTCCGGCAATGAATTCAATGCATGGTTTTTCATTGCCGGGCGGGTTTGTGGTGTCAAAACGAATCAGCTGCTGCAGCAGTTCAGCCGGCTGCAGGGTTTCGGGTAATATCGGCACGTCGGTCATTTTTTGCCTCCGGAAACCGCCGGCAGACTGAATTCAGCCACTACCGGCAGATGGTCGGAAATCTTTAAGGTGTCAGACTGCCTGACATAAGCGGATTCCCTTTTAATTTTATCGGCGTAAAAAATATAATCAATGGTCTTATTCGGCGCTTTAATATCCGGATCATTGGGGAAATGGGTAAACCATTTTTTTCGGCTGTCGCCGCCTAAATCTTCTTTGCCGGGGATGGCCTTGAACGCCTCAAACAGTGGTTTGATCTCTGTTTTTCGCCGGTATGCAGCCCTTTGTTTCGGGGAAAGCGCTTGGTAAGCATTAACCGGGGGTAGAAGGTTAAAGTCGCCGCCGGCAATCCATGCCCGGTTTTTTCTCGAGTGTCTTTTTATTATTGATTTTACCGCCTTGACCTGTTTTTCCATGGTATCCGTCCCTTGGGCGAATGCTGAAAGATGGGTATTCATAATGATCAATTCGCGGCTGCCAACTGGTATCCGGGCTTCAAGCAGCGCCCGTTTCAAATTAAACTGTTGGAATATCCAGTTTTCCGGGATCAGGGGAAGCTGGTACCGCTTTGCCATAGAAAGTTGATATTTTGAAAGGATCACGAGTTTCATGGCGACCCGCCCCATGATATCCGGATGGGGCACAAATGCCGCTTTCCAGTAGAATGCCTCGGCCCGGCAGGGATACATGCCTTCCAATCGATCGCACAGCATATTCAGCTGATCCGTATAATGGGTCCGTTTGGCGCCGTCGTCGATTTCCTGCAGGAGTATAATATCCGGGTTTTCATCCTTGATAACCCGGGCAACACGGTTCAGTGTTTGCATGACTTCGGCTTCCGTCGGCGCCTTTTCTGCTCCGCCTTCATAGAAAAACCAGTGTGCTTTGCCCGCCATGTACTGCACATTCCATGAGAGAATTTTGATGGTTCTCCCGCCTTCAAGGGGTTGTGCTTTACCCGTACAGGCCACCGGTGCCGGTTGAATGTCCGCCGGATGAAAGGTCAGGGCCCATAAGGCAAGCCCCAACGCTCCCAGGACGGCGGTGATAATGGCAAAAGAGAGGATGAGGGGTTTAACGATTCGATTGACGGCCTTATTCATTTCAATTTTCACATACCGGATTTGGATTTAATTTCAAATACAGAGAAAGTAAAGAGCCGGAAAGAATAAGCGTCCCGGTTATGGCAAATCCGGTTGAGAAGGATCCCATATCGCCTGTAAAACCGATCATGGATGGGATGATGCCGCTGCCGAAGACAAAGGCAAATGGGACGGTAAGGGAAATGGCCACATTTCGGATGTCTGCGGGAAAAAGTGAGGAAAGGGCCGTAAATCCGGCTGGAAAATAGATGGTGGCAAGTGCGGCTTGGAGAAAGACCATAACAACGACCATACCCTTGGATGATGCCGCTCCAAGCAGAATCGTCGTGATGCCGGTTAAGACAAACGCATACATAATGGTTCTGGCGGCACCGAATCGGTCGGTCGCCCAGCCGCTCACCAAAGCCGTGGCCATACCTGAAACCCTGGAAAGGGCGATCAATGTGTTAGCAAGCCCGTGGTTGATTCCGATTTCTTTTATCAGGTAAAGCGGAAGCATGGTATAGACGCCCATCGTACTGCTGATGGCCAGGCCGAAAAGGATCACCATAATCCAGAAGGATTTATTCGCAAAAACGCACCTTACAGCCGATAGTCCGGGGGATTGACCCGGAAAATTGCCCCATTTGCCCAACCGGGCAAACAACAGTCCGATAACAATTGCTGCCAATCCGATCGCGGTCGGTACTGCCCGCCATGAAAACCAGAATATGATAATTTCGGAAATCACCGGAGCTGCTACGAAGCCAAGGTTCGGGGCAATCTCATGGATTGAAACGGCCCTTCCCCAATGTTTTGAATCCACCATATCCGTCAGGGTGGTAATCCCCGAGGGTAGATAAAGCCCGGCCGCCATACCAAGAAAAAAAATGGCGGCACGCAACTCCCATAGATCCCGGCTTAAGGCAATCACCAGAAGCGCCACCCCCACAACTGTAGCTGACAGAACAATAGTAGACTTATGGGAGATTCGCGACGACAAAAATCCGGAACTCAGCAGCGCGATGAAGTATCCCAGGGCCATAAAGAAAAACATTGTCCCCGCCTGACTGTGGGAGATTTCCAGCTCGGCTTCAATGGAGGGCATGAGGGGCGATAAAACCACACGGGCAATGAATGTCAAAAAAAACAGCAGAGCCAGAAACAGGATCGGTCCAAGCTGCTTAAGAGAATAAAACGATGCGGGTTTTGATTGATGATTACCTGGCATTGTCCGACTTTTCCACCTTGGGGACCTTTATTTCAGAGGCCAGGCGATGAGCCCAGCGAGTGGTCTCCGGGAGCCTGAAGCGGGTCAGGCATTGCATGACATAGTGAATGGCCGTCTTAAAACTGATTTTATGACCGGGTGAGACATAAATCGGGTTGACCCCGGTCCGGGATCTTAGGACGACTCCGATGACTTCACCGTTATCGATTAATTTTACATAGCTTCCTTTTTCACGGGGCAGAGCCGTGTGTTCACCGGTTAAACGGCTTTTGGCCACACCGATGACTGGCAGGCCTGTGATGATACCGATATGGGATGCTATCCCGAAGCGGCGCTGATGGGCAACCCCCTGTCCGTCACAAAGAATTAAATCCGGCAGTTGTTCCAGCTGTTCGATGGCTTTGATGATGGCCGGCGCCTCTCTGAAGGATAAAAGCCCCGGCACGTATGGAAAGCTTGTCGGCATCCTTGCAATTGAATACTCTTGAAGCGTCAGCTCAGGGAATTTCAATACGGCAACCGCCGCCCGAGTCGTTTTTCCCTTATTCTCAAAGCCGGCATCCACGCCGGCCACATGATTCACTTCTGCAAAATGGTCAGCCAAAACAACCCGGTGTCGAAGCTGCCGCTGGATGGCGATTGCCTGTGCCGGCGTGACATCCCACGGATGCGGAGACGGTCCGAATCGATGAGTCATTTAAAATGCCGTTTCTTGGAATTTCTGGAAAAAATTATTCTCGGTGCCTGAATCTTTTATAATCCTACGGAAAAAGCTTGTCCATTAATTTACCATGATGATAGATCTTAACCTAAATTGAGTATAGATTTAAGACAAATTTAAACCAATGGGAGTGGATGGGTAGGAAATGCCTAACGCATTTGATTTTGTAGAAGCTAAGGTAAACCGGCTGGATGCCGACAGGGTTGAAATACGCTGGCCCTCAGGGGACAATCCGCCGCCAGTTGCCGTTTATAAAGGGGATCGACTGCATCCGTGGGCCAAAGCGGCCGGTCCGGACCAAATAATGGATGGGCGCATAATCATTTCCGGTCTTGATCCGGATATTCACCCCTATTTTAAGTTGGTGGCCACTGACGGAAGCTGTGTGGTTGTTGCTGAACGCCGGATAAGGTTCGAAGGGGCGGTAAATTTCAGGGATATTGGTGGTTATCCGACAATGGACGGAAGGTTTGTTCGATGGGGCCGGGCATTTCGATCCGATGGGCTTTCCCGGCTCAAGGAGAATGATATTATAGCCTTGGGGAGGCTGGGCGTCAGCCACGTCTTTGATTTCCGTACCCGCTCCGAAGCGGCGGCCGCTCCGAACAGACTGCCTGAAATGCCTCCCGTGAAATATATTCAGTTTCCGGTGAGCCATGGCGAATTTGATTTTGTACATGCAGTGGAAAGAATAAAATCAGGGGATACCTCCTGGCTCACCCCGGATTTTATGGTCGATGGATATGTAAGCAACCTTGAATCATACGGTGAAACGTGGGGGCGGGTTGTTCGGCATCTGGCTGAAAAGACGGACGGTGCAACGGTTTTTCACTGTACCGGAGGCAAGGATCGGACCGGAACATGTGCGGCTTTGTTGTTGCTTTGTTTAGGGGTATCAGAAGAAAGAGTAATTGAGGACCACCAACTATCCAATATTTATATAGCCGAGTTATTACCCCAAATCAACGAAATGGTTGCCGCCTATGGGGTGGACCCGGAACTCCTTTTACCCTATCTGACTGCCCCCCGTGAGTGCATTGAAACCCTTATCGATTACATTCACGTTCACTATGGCTCAGCTAACGCCTATCTCGAGGAAAAAGGGAAGGTCGACGCGGATACCTTAATCCGGCTTAAGGAGAGCCTGCTGGAGTCGGAATGCCCTTAAATGTTACGAAGCCATCATTCTTCAGACACCAATGTAATTGAGATATCGTCAATCCATATGGTGCCTTTGGTGAGTATGATCTGCAATATGATTGCTTCCGCATCTGGTGGTGCCGTAGTTGTGGTACTGAGTTGTTTCCACTCTTTAGTCCCTTTCATCTCAGACATCAGGTCAATAGTTGGGAAAGGCCGGATGCGCGTTGGCTTAAAATTGAACCGTACCGCTGGAGCGATGAAATTCGGGCTGTAGCCCAGATCCTCGGCTTTTACCCAGAGACTGATTTTGTAAGTTTGGTTCGATGTTATGCCTGTAATATCCTCGCTCGGAAACAGTAAGGCGTTGCCGCCCTTTTCGTCAAATCTGGCTTTGAAGGAAAGGGCTCCGTTATGGTGGACTTTTTCATCAAGGATAAATTCGACCTCGGTCCCCCGATAACTTTTGGTGGTCCAGCCTTCAGCAATTGATACAGCGCCTTTTTTTTCAAAACCGCCGTTAGAGATAAGATTTTTTGGCTGGCAGAAAACGGTTGATTGAGAGAATAAAACGAAAACAAATACGAAGAAAAGGGTGATGCTTTTCTTCATGGTCTCCCCCTTTCACTAATTCGTTAAATATGTCGAGCTAATATACTTTATATTTTTAGAATATTCTAATTTTATAACAATATAAACATAGAAGCAAGTAAAATTCAACCCAGGCAATGAATAATATGCTTTATTATCAATCGGTAAAATCTTTGACTGCTCCTGAAAAGGCATTGTGTAAGCGTTGAATGCTTTGGTTCGAGTTCAATGGAATAATTATATTACTTAACTCATATAAATTCCCATGTAAATTTTTATTGACACATTTTAAGTTATCATGTTTGATTAATTCGCCAGATTTTGTTATTCAATATATTATCTTCATATAGCAAACCTACGAAAGGAAAGGAGAGGACTATGAGGGCTTTTACCCGCCTGTCAATCTTTGGACTGTCTTTGCTGATGGTAAGTCTGATGATTGTATCCTGCGGTGAAAAAAAACAGGGTAAAGTCATAGTTACCGAAGAAGAATTCAACATCCGGCAGGATACGGATCATTCATGGGTTATTGATGCCAAAGGGAAGGTGAAAAACGTTGGTGATGTGGATGTCAAGAGCGTCGTTGTCACCGGCTTTTGTAAATCCTGCGGCGAAGTCCTCGTCAACGGCAAATGGTTTGTTTCCGATTACGAGAAAACACCGGAACAGAAAGATACCATCAGCTATCTGGCGGTCGGTGATGAAGAGGAATTCAGTTTCCGTGGCGTTGCCTTCCTGATGGATCAGAGCGGAAAAGACCCACAGGCGATGCCTGAGGATCTGGAAGTTGAAGTCGTTTCCTTTGGAACAGTAGAGCAGTAAAGACCGTTACCGGTCCATTTTTTCTTTAAGCCGGATATAGACCGGTACCCCTAAGTTTTCCCGGAGTTTGCTTTCGGCGTGATGGATAAGTTTTTCAAGTTCTTTGATTTCATCTGAGAAAATTTTCGCTGAAACCGGCAACCAGACTTCCAGGTATTTTTTCCCTTCAGCCTGTTGCACAAAAAAACGTACTGAGGCCGGGATGTTTCCAATGGTCGTTTGAAGGTTGGCGAGAACAAGTTGTCCATGAACATTGACGCCGTCAATATTTATTATGTCATCAGTTCGTTCGGCATGCCATTTTATCAATTTCAAAGAACGGCCACAGGCGCAGGGCTCACTATAAAATTCGGCTTTATCGCCGGTTCTGAATCGAATCAATGGAAATGCCCGGGTGGTCAGGGTGGTTAAGACGAGTTCACCCGGTTGCCCCTCAGGCATCGGGTGTCCAGTTTCAGGGTCCACGATTTCAGCCAAAAAATGGTCTTCGTTGACATGAAGACCGTTGTGGATCGGGCATTCAAAGGCGATAGCCGGTCCCGGCACTTCGCTTAATCCGTAGTGAAGCCAGACAGTGACACGGAGGGTCTCCTCAAGGAAACGACGGTTAGCCGTTGATATCAGGTCTCCGGCAAGGATCAAAGTGGCAAGCTCCAAAGAACTAACGTTGATGCCCTGTTGCTTTATATAGGCGGCAAGCTCCATGGCCAGTGCCGGCGTAGTGATCAGAACCGAAGTCTTGTAATCCCGGAGCACCATCACCTTTTTTTCGATAGAGAGCGGGATGTTGGGAATTACACTGGCTTCGATTAGCTCCGCGCCTCGCTTGTAATCCCTGCCCCAGTTGGCCAGCCCCGGTGTTAGCGTTATTTGGAGAATATCATGCGGCGTAACATCAGCTGCTTTCAATCCGCGGGCCAGAATCTGCTGCCAGATATTTAAGTCCTGCGGCGTATATCCGCTGACGGTGGGGTTGCGGGTCGTCCCCGGTGCCGTATGGATTCGTACGATATCCCGCAATGGCACGGCGAAGAGATCATAGGGATAATGTTCGCTTAAATGTTTTCTTTTCATGAACGGCAAATGGGAAATATCTTCAATGGATTGAATTTTCGTTGGATCTACGCCGGCCTCTGAGAACCGCTTCTGGTGGAAAGGAACGTTCCGAAATGCTCGATTGATGGTGCTTTGAAGGCGTTCGAGTTGCAGCTGATTTTTTTCATCCGGCGTCATTAATTCAATATCATTGGCGTTCTTCATAAAAATCTCCATAATCCTTTCCAAGAAAAGCCCGTTTGACGTCCTGATCTTCCAGAAGCTCTGAAGTTTCTCCCTGAAGTACAACTGAGCCGGTCTCAAACACATAGCCACGGTCGGCCATTTGAAGCGCAGCCCTGGCATTCTGCTCCACCAGAAGGATGGTATAACCCTCATCTCTTAAAAATATTAAAGTTTGGAAAATTTTTTCCACTATCTGCGGAGCAAGACCCATGGAGGGCTCATCAAGCAACAGCAGACGGGGCTTGGCCATGAGTGCCCTTCCGATGGCCAGCATTTGCTGCTCGCCTCCGGACAAAGTCCCCGCCGGCTGCTTTGCCCGTTCACTCAATATAGGAAAAAGCGTTATAACATGCTCCAGCGTTTCGGCGGCGGTAGCCCCTTCGTTTTTGCGATACAGGGTATAGGCGCCCAGCTTAAGGTTATCCATGACTGTTAGCGGCGGAAAGATCAGACGACCCTCCGGGACCAGGCTGATGCCCAGTTTAACAACACTGGGCGGATCCAGGCCTTTAAGTGACGTGCCCTCAAACTCGATTTCACCCTCCCAGCTTTTTAGAAGCCCACTAACGGCCGAAAGGATAGTGCTCTTGCCCGCTCCGTTGGCTCCGATAAGGGTAATGATGCGGCCTTTGGCAACAGAGAGGCTCACTCCTTTGATGGCCATGATTCGACCATAATAGCATTTTAAATTTCGAATTCGCAGCATAGGATCCGTTTGAATAATCGATCGCCTGTGTTAGCCAGTTGTCCCCAGATAGGCTTTGATGACCGCCTCATTTGCCTGGACCTCCCTTGGCAGGCCCTCGGCAATTTTTACACCCTGATCAAGAACGATAATTTTGTCTGAGACCGTCATCGTCAGGCTCATATCATGCTCCACAAGCAGAATGGTAACATTTTGTTCCCGGATTTTTTTTATCAGTTCACCCAATTGGGCTGTTTCTACAATATTTAACCCGGCGGCCGGCTCATCCAGCAGTAATAGTTTAGGCCGGGCGGCAAGCGCACGGGCCAGTTCAAGCAGCCGCTGCCATCCAAAGGGCAGGTCACCGCTTTTTTGCTCCGCATAAGCCTCAAGCCCGACGAACTCCAGCAGCGCCATGGCATTTTGACGGGCCAGGTGTTCTTCCCTTACCATCCATGGAAATCGGAAAATACTACCCCATATGCCGCAGCGGGTCTGGGTATATTGACCCACAAGGATATTTTCGAGTACGGTCATGCTTTCGAAAAGCTCGACATTCTGAAAAGTTCGCGAAATCCCGCGACGCACCAGTTCATTGATTCTGGCATCATGTGTAGTCTTTCCGTCATAGATCATTCTGCCGGAGTTGGCTCGGAAAACCCCTGTAATCAAATTGAACAGCGTTGTTTTGCCCGCTCCGTTCGGTCCGATTAGCCCGGTGATGGTGCCCTGTTCCAACCAAAAGCTGACGCCCCTGACGGCATGAACGCCGCCAAAAGATTTGGAAACCGCGTCCATTTCAAGAAGCGGCTGATTATCGGTTCTGGCTTTTTTTTGATCGTTCATAAATATCCATCAAGCCGCGCGTCAAGCCTTGTGGCAGAAAAATCATGACGCTCATAAGAATCAAACCATAAACCACCATTTCAAACTCTGAAAACGAATGAAGCCATTCCGGAAGAAGCGTCAATAGCGATGCACCGAGTAAAGCTCCCCAGATACTCGCCATGCCGCCAATAACGACCATGGTGACGATTCGGATAGACGTGATAAAATCAAATGTTCCCGGACTGATAAAATAAACCAGGTGGGCATACAGGAAACCGGCCAGCGCACTAAAGGCGGCGCTTAATACGAATACCTGAAGCTTTAACTGGCTGGTATCGACGCCTACGGCTCTGGCGGTTTTTTCTCCGTCATGAATGGAGCGAAGTCCCCGGCCGACCCGGGAATCTATTATTCTCCGGCAGATGATCAGGCTGAGCAAGACAAACCCCCACACCAGGTAAAAATAATTTCTGCCGGATGCAAAAGAGACAGGGCCGAACTCAAGCGGTGGGATCCCGATAAAGCCGGACGCCCCTCCGGTGATACTACTCCACTCCCGGAATAGAATATGAATAATCATGCCAAAGCCCAACGTTCCCATTCCCAGGTAATAACCGGAGAGCTTCAGTGTCGGTACCCCAACAATGTAAGCGATGGCCATAGCGATTAGAATCGCCGCCGGCAGAGCCAGCCAGGGAGAAATGGCATAATGCACGGTTAAAATGGCTGTGGTATAGGCACCGATTCCATAAAACGCCGCATGCCCCAGAGAAATCTGACCGGCATAGCCCATCAGCATATTTAATCCCAAAGCCAGCAGCGTATTGATGCCAATAAAGGTCAGTAGCTGCAAATAGTAGGCATTGCTGACCAGTATTCCCGTCAGGATGACGATAGCTGCAACTGCCACATAGGCGATTCGGTACCAGTATGGCTTATTCATGGGATCCTTAAAACCGTTCCACATTCACAGAGCTGATAATGCCGCTGGGTCGAACATAGAGGATAAACAGCAACAGCAGAAAAGCAGTGGCATCCTTCAATCCGGAGGAGATCAGGCCGACGCCTAAGGCTTCCAGGATACCCAACAGAAGGCCGCCTATCAAGGAACCCCAGAGACTCCCGAGTCCGCCCAGCATGGCGGCGCAGAATCCCTTCAATCCCAGCATGGTTCCCATATCATAGCCGCACATGGTTATCGGCGAAATAATGACGCCTGCCACAGCGCCCATCCCCGTACTTAATCCGAATGCCAGAAGGATCATGAACTTTGAGGGGATGCCGGCCAGCCAAGCGGCCTTCTGGCTTATGGCGCAAGCTTGCATGGCCTTTCCCGTGAGGGTTTTTTTGTAAAAAAGGTGCAGTCCAGCGGCCATAAGAAACATGATGGCCACGATCCATATGCTTTGGGCCAACAGTTTGGCGCCCTCAATATCCAGCGGGGGGTGCTTGGAGAAGGGCGGCATGGTATGCGCATCCTTGCCCCAAACCAGCATGCCAACCCCCCTTAAAAATATTGATGCCCCCACGGTAATGATGATCAACACAATCGGGTTGGGCTCTCTTACGGTACGGATGGCAAGCCGCTCAAAAAGCATGCCTATACAGGCCACACCGGCTACGGACAAAAAAAACGCAGATAAAAGGGGCAGCTGGAATGGGCCGCTCAATGTAATAAAACTCAATGCCCCCAGCATGACGAATTCACCGTGGGCAAAGTTAATCAATTCCGTGGAATTATAGAGCATGGAAAAGCCTACGGCGATGACGGCATAGATCGCCCCGCTGGTGATACCTGAAAAGATGTACTGAAGAATTTCCTGCATAAGATGCCAGATAAACAATGGCCCTGGTGGAGCTATATCCCCCAGGGCCGGAATGAGTCTTTATTTTATAAGTTCCCAGGTCCCGTTTTTAATCCGGACCATGACAAAGGCGTCTGGATCCAGCCCGTTGTGATCAGACGGGCTGAAATTAAAAACCCCGCTGACTCCGGCATGGCCTTTAATATTTTCAAGGTTTTTTCGAATCTGGGCGCGGTCTCCGCCGGTACCGTCAAGCGCCTTGGCCAAAAGGTACATTGCATCATAGGCATAGCCGCCAAAACCCGAAACCGCAGTATCGTATTTGTTCTCATAGGCGGTTACATATTCGGTTAAGACCTGTTTCTGGGGATCACTTTCGGCCAGCAGGTCGGCAACCAGTATTTTTCCAGTGGGCAGAAGGGTATCCTCTGCGGCATTACCGGCCAGTTCAATAAATTTAGGTGAGGCCACGCCATGGCTTTGATACAGCTGAATATCCATTTCAAGTTGTTTAAGGTTTTTGGCAACTACCGCCGGGCCGGGGTTGGTGCCCCAGCATACGATGGCATCCGGATTTTCTTTTCTGATTTTGGTCAACTGGGCGGTCATATCCGAATCTTTGCCTCCGAATGTTTCGGAGCGCACAACCTGAAGCCCAAATTTGGGCGCTTGGGCCAGCAGTTGCTCTTTTCCGCTTTGGCCGTATGCATTTTCAACTGAAATAATGCCTATGGTTTTCAAACCGCGATTTTTAATATGCTGGTAGATTGAGGCAACCGCCAGTATGTCGCTTTGAGCGGTTTTAAAGACCCAAGGCTTGACCGGTTCCACAATTTTATTTCCGGCGGCACAACTGATAAATGGAATTTGTGATTGCTGGACCTTTGGTATGACCGCCAGGGTGGTTGGCGTTCGGCTGGGGCCGATAATGGCGATGACTTTATCCTTATTGATGAGTTTGCTTACGCTCATAACAGTTTTTGACGGATCGCCTTCGGTGTCGTAAATCACCGCTTCTATCATGTGGCCGTCAATGCCGCCGTTTTTGTTGATCTGCTCTACGGCCATTTCCATGGATTTTTTCTCCGGGTCCCCAAGGAAGGACGCAGGGCCGGTGACAGAAAAGATGCCGCCGATTTTATAAATTTTTTCAGCCGGGGGGGCGGAAAATGCAGAGCTTGCAAAAACAAGACATACGGCGGCAATAAAAGCCAAAATCCATTTTAATTGCAGGGGTTGGGTGTTTGACCGCATGACGCTACCTCCTCTTTTGGGGTTGACTGGCAATAGCCAGATATTTAGGGTCTTGCGGGTCTCTTTGGACAAAACCCATGGGTGTTGCCTGAATTATAAATTACATGGTATAGAGTTTACTGCCGCTGATGACGGCTATATTATTTTTTTCCAGCACTGAAATGGCTTGATCCAGCTGGTCGAAACGAAAGATCATGATCGCTTTGTCCCCGCTTTGCTGCACAAACGCATACATGTATTCCACATTAATATCGGCCTGGGTGAGGGTATCAAGAATATAATGGAGACCGCCCGGGCGATCATCGACTTCGACGGCTACCACATGGGTGATGCGCACGGTGAAGCCGGCCTTTTTTATGGCTTCTTCCGCCTTGGGATTGTCGTCTACGATCAGCCTTAAGACCCCGAAGTCCGTCGTATCAGCCAGTGACAGGGCCCGGATGTTGACGCCGGCTTCAGCCAGTATTCCGGTTACTTCAGAGAGTCGACCGGCCTTGTTTTCCAGGAAAATCGATATTTGTTCGGCTTTCATGGTTCCCTCCTTGTTAAGAGCCACTTATATAATATTTTACAGACATTGTTTTTCTTCTTCTCTGCCGGCCTGTCTATAACTTCCTATTATCAACAACCCGTGCGGCTTTTCCCTGACTGCGTTCAATGGATTTCGGCTCGGCAAGCTTGACTTTTGCAGATATTCCCAGGTAGTCCTTGATTTCTTTTTCTATGTTTTTGGCAAATTGTTGAAGCCCTTTTACTTCATCGGAAAAAACTTCTTTGTTCACTTCCACGACAACTGTGAGACGATCAAGATTCTCCTCACGGTCAACAATCAGCTGGTAATGCGGCTCAACACCCTCGATCTGCATAAGGACGCTTTCGATTTGAGAAGGAAATACGTTCACGCCCCGGATGATCAGCATGTCATCAGTCCGCCCGGAGACTTTGTTCATGCGCACATGGGTCCTTCCACATATACAGGGCTCTGGATTTAGTGAGGTAATATCGCGGGTTCGGTACCGGATTACCGGAAACGCCTCTTTTGTGAGTGATGTAATTACCAGTTCGCCGGTTTCCCCATAGGGAAGGACCTCTCCGCTTCCAGGATCAATGATTTCGGGGATAAAATGGTCTTCAAAAATGTGGAGGCCTTTTTGGGCCTCATGGCATTCGATGGAAACGCCGGGTCCGATGATCTCGCTTAATCCATAGACGTCAATGGCGGTCAGGCCGAGTTTGTTTTCAATCTCGTGGCGCATGTCCTCAGACCAGGGTTCAGCCCCGAAAATACCGCTTTTAAATTTTAAATCCCTAAAGGAAACGCCCTCTTCTTCTGCGGCTTCAGCCAGATGTAGCGCGTAGGAGGGGGTGCATGTGAGAATTGTCGGCCCGAAGTCCTTCATGATGATGACCTGCCTCTTAGTGTTTCCGCCGGAAACCGGTATCACTGACGCACCCAATTTTTCCGCACCATAATGAGCGCCTAAGCCGCCAGTGAAAAGTCCGTATCCATAAGCGTTATGTATGATATCCCCCCGGGAGGCGCCACCGGATGCCAGAGATCGGGCCATGAGCTCGGCCCATGTGTCGATGTCCCGGGCCGTATATCCAACTACCGTCGGTTTTCCGGTAGTACCAGAGGAGGCGTGAATGCGAACCACGTTTTCCATAGGTACGGCAAACATGCCGAACGGGTAATTATCTCGCAGGTCCTGTTTCATGGTAAAGGGCAGTCGCCTCAAATCGTCCAGGGACTTCACGTCTCCGGGCAGTACACCGGCGTCGTTGAAAGCCTGCCTATAAAACGGAACCGTCGCATAGACCCTCGATAATATGTTCTGAAGCCGTCTAAGCTGAATGGACTCAAGGGCTTCCCGCGGCATGGTTTCATATTCAATATTGAAGATCATCCTTTATCCTCCTGTCGTTTACGGCGTTTTCAAAGGCGTTAAAAACAAAAAAGGCTGTGGAATTTACTATCCACAGCCTTGAGGATTAAAACCATAGAGCCCGTTTACTGTTTCTCCATGGGTTGTATGCGATATGCATAACCGGCTTATTTATATATCGTTTTTTTGATCCATGGGGGCGATAAAAACAAGGAAACAGTTCCTGCTCCCAGCAAAATATCCGCAATGTGGGTACATTTTTTTCACTGTTCCCCGGTTGCGCTGGAATTATTAAAAAAGTCATCATTTTTTAACCGATGCCACTGGGGGTGTCAAGAAAAAAAATCGTTTATCCCTTCAAATTTCCTTTAAAATCGGGTTTACGTTTTTCTAAAAAGGCGGCTGTCCCCTCTTGGGCATCTTCGCTGGCCATGCACAGCCCAAAAGCGTCTATCTCAATACTGCAGCCAGTGGTCAGATCTACCTCCCCGCCTTTATTAACAGCATGTTTAGCAGCGTTTAAAGCCACCTTTCCTTTTTGAGCGATACTTTTTGCTGTTTTATTCGTCTCTTCGAGAAGGCTTGCCTGCGGGAGGACTTTATTCACAAACCCAAGCTTAAGAGCTTCCTCTGCGGAGATGGTTTTGCCGGTAAATATCATTTCCTTGGCGATATTCTTGCCTATAATTCGGGCCAGGCGCTGTGTCCCGCCAAATCCGGGGATAAGTCCGAGGGTGATTTCCGGAAGCCCGAATTTTGCATTTTCTGAAGCGTAGATGAAATCACAGGCAAGCGCCAGTTCCAGGCCCCCTCCCAGCGCAAAGCCGTTTACCGCCGCAATTACAGGAATCGGAAGTTCTTGAAGCTTGGCCATGCAATCATGACCTGTTTTGACGAAGTATTTGCCTTGGAGTGCGTTTAGCTCAGCCAGTTCAGAAATATCGGCCCCTGCTACAAATGCCTTCTCACCGGCCCCGGTAATGATTAACACCCGGATATCTTCATTCAGGGCGATTTTTTCAAGCAGGGGGGTAAGTTCATGAAAAACTTCTGTGTTAAGGGCATTCATTGATTTCGGCCGGTTGATGGTAATGGTGGCGATGCCGTTTTCTTCTTCAAAGACAATCGTGTTGTAGGACATATAAGCCTCCCTTAAACAGTTTTAGTCTTATTCTGCGGTAAAAGTGTTGATCATCGAACCCGTTAGATAATTTTTTCCGGATTGATTATCACAAATCTATTTATAAAGCACTTTATAAAATGGTAAATAATTTTTTTGTTTCTATTGACTCATTATCTTTATTTAACATAATATTACCAATTTTTGTTTAGATTTTAAAAATCGGTTCCTTGGGCCGGAACTCTTTTGCTCGTATGTAATGGGTGTATTTAAGCAATGACTGGGTTTTCACATGGATGAATCGTCAATTATAAATACATACAAGCGTTATGCGGGAAATTACGATAAAATATTCGGTCGTATTTTTGAGCAGGGTCGAAAAGAAGTGGTTGAGAGAATGGCCTGTCACAATGGCGACCGCATTCTGGAAGTCGGTATTGGCACCGGTCTGGCATTAAATTATTATCCGTTTTTTACCCAAGTGTTTGGTATCGATATCTCACCGCATATGCTGGCTGTTGCCCGCCGTAATATCAGGCAGGCGGGTTTAAAAAACATTTGTCTGGCGATCATGGATGCCCAGAGGATTTGCTTCCCGGATAACTTTTTTCAAAAAGTCTCAGCTATGTATGTGGCAACCGTGGTTCCTGATCCCCGGCTAATGATGGATGAAATCAAACGCGTATGCATTCCCGATGGAGATATATTTATTTTAAATCATTTCAGCAATACCCATTTTTTGCCGAGTCTTATCGAGGCCATGTTATCGCCGCTTCAAAAATTCCTCGGTTTTCGCCCCCGGTTTTCCTTGCATCGTTTTATTGAAGATAATGAGTTAGATATTGTGGATTCGATGCCGGTAAACCTGTGTGGGTACTGGACACTCATCCATGCCAGGAATCACAAACCTTAGAAAAAAAGGCGCCATCATCATCGTCGGCAGAATAAGATATTTTGTTGATGGAGTTTGAATTATCCCCTTGTTCATGCTATATTGTAAAATTAAGGAAATATGCGAACGATTAAAGTTCAAGCCCCATTTAAAATCAGGGGGCACGCAAATCTCGAGGAATGCAGCGTACTTAACTGTACGTGAAATTCCGAGGGATGCAGCGCAACACAGATATTGGACTTCTAAGTAACTTAACGGTTTAAGGTTTAAGGTATAGGGTATAAGGTTAAAAAAACAAAAGCTTAGTGCCTCAGTGCCTTAGTGCCTCAGTGCCTTTAACCTGTCGCAAAAGTTCCTTTCTGCAAAAATACCGCCGCGGCGGAATAAATCGCTTTTTACGAAGCCATCAAAAAGGTTTCCCCGCGTTACCGGAGAAACCCTTGATTTTACTGGTACGCCTGAAGGGATTCGAACCCCTGACCTACGGATTAGAAGTCCGTTGCTCTATCCAACTGAGCTACAGGCGCATTATTTAAAACAATATATATAGCATGCAAGAGAACACCTGTCTATACCAAAAAATGTATTAAAAACAAAATTATATTTATAATCAAGATCTTGTATAAATAGTGCCCGATCGAAAACCAGGATTTCCTGGCGAAAAAGACGGTTTTCGTTCAGGCACTAAATAATCATTCGATTTAGAGTAAAAGCAATGGCCAATCCTAAAGATAAAGCCTCAAAAAAACAGGAAAAAGATAAAGCGGTGGCCGAGACCCTTGAAGGGGTGCTGGAAGAAACTGAGGCGCAGCAGAAACAGGCTAAACATAAGGCTGAAACCGTTGAACGCGACAAAAGCCTGGTTGAATATGATCCGCTTCAGCGATATCTCGCTGAAATCAATCAATATCGGTTGTTAACCAGGGAAGAAGAGGTTGAACTGGGCAAGCGTATCCGTGAGGATGGGGATAAGGAGGCCGCCTACACACTGGCGACAGCCAACCTGCGGCTTGTTGTCAAAATTGCGCTCGAGTTCCAGCGCGTATGGATGCAGAACCTGCTGGATCTCATCCAGGAAGGCAATATCGGGCTCATGCATGCCGTCCAGAAATTTGATCCGTATAAGAATGTTAAATTTTCATATTACGCCTCCTTTTGGATCAAGGCCTATATTCTAAAGTTTATTATGGATAATTGGCGGCTTGTAAAGATTGGCACGACCCAGGGTCAACGGAAGCTGTTTTTCAAGCTGAAAAAGGAAAAACAGAATTTGATTGACCAGGGATTCGTTCCGCAGCCCAAACTGCTTTCCGATCGCCTGGGGGTATCGGAGCAGGAGATTACCGAAATGGACCAGCGGTTGGATGGCTGGGATCTTTCTCTGGATGAGCCATTGAAGGATGATTCGGATACTGAGCGGGGAGAGTTTTTCAGCTCGAATGTGGATTCCGTTGAAAGCCAGATGGCTAAAAAGGAGGTAGAAGGCCTGCTGCAGCAGAAAGTTGCTGAGTTCAGGCGGCAGTTATCCGAGCGGGAGGTTGAGATATTTGATAATCGTATTTTTACAGATACGCCTCAAACCCTTCAGGATATCGGAGACAGGTATAATATTTCAAGGGAGCGGGTTCGGCAGCTGGAAAAAAATATCATCAAAAAGATGAGGGTTTTTTTTGAAAAGGAGATACCCGATTTCGCGCTCTATGAGTAAAACTGACCGCTGAACGCGGCAATATTTAATAAACAATGGTAGAATAAATGGATTCAAAACAATGCCGGATAATGACTTGGCTGGCACTGCTGGTAACAGCAGCGCTAATATCCTTCGGGTGCGCCCCCAAGTCAGCTGAAACGATGACACAGCAGGCCCCTCAGGAAATTCAGGAAGCAGAGTCAAGGGAAGAATCCCCCACTGATGCTCAGCCGTCGGAGAACAGCTACTATTACTATATTGAGGCTCAGCTTCAGAAAAACCGGGGCAACGTAGATCGGGCCATTGAATATCTTGAAGCGGCTGTCAGTGCTGAGCCGACTGTTGTTTATCTGAAGAAAGAACTCGTGGTTTTATATCTGCATAAGGAAAATTATGAAAAATCGCTTGAAATAATAGATAAAATTCTTGAGACCGAGCCGGAGTCCCCGGATATTCTGCTTATGAAAGCCTCAATCCTTCAGATGCTTGAACCGGATGCGGATATTATCCCGATCTATGAAAAAGTCCTCTCGATTGATCCGGAGCGGCAGCAGATCTATGGCATTCTTGGAAAACTTTACATGGATGCCGGTAAACTTGACCGGGCCGGCGATGTTTTTACTCAAATGATCGAGCATTTTCCCAAGGCCCATGTGGGGCATTTTTATTTAGGAAAAATTAACGCCGACCAGGACAATCTTGAAAAGGCTGAATCCGAATTTAAAAAAACAATTGAGCTTGCCCCGTCTTTAAATCAGCCGAGGTGGGCCCTGATCAAGCTCTACAAGTCCCAGAACATGGGACAAAAGGCAATTGCCGTCTACGAGGAGATTCTTGAGCGGAATCCGGAGAATGTGGCGGCAGCCATCGAGTTGAGTCTCGCCTATTATAAAAATTTCAGGACCCAGGCAGCGGACGAGATGTTATCTGAGTTGGGCCATAGGAGCATCGATGAGCCAAGTGTGGCTCAAACCGTTTTTAAACGGTTGGTGCTCAATGAAAGATATGACGAGGCGTTGACCGTTGTTAAAGGAATGCTTTCGGGTGCTCCGAACCATCCCGGCCTTCACTATACGCTCGGGATGGTTTATTATAATCTTGATCAATATGAAAAAGCCATGAAGGCGTTTGATGCAGTGACTTCTGAATCCGCTTTTTATCTGAATGCCGTTATTCATCGCGCAATCATTTCCTATCAGCAAAAAGACCTGGATCAAGGGATCGACATTTTGCAGGGGGCGCTGGAAACGGTTGACGATGAAGGAAAGGTTGAAATTATTTCCTATCTGAGTTCTTTTTACAATGAAAAAGGGGAGCTGGATGCAGCGGAGAAAGTGATTCAAGAAGGAATTGAGATTGATCCGCAGAACACGGAGCTTTGCTTTGAACTGGGCGTGCTCTATGACAAAAAGGGCCAGACGGATGCGGCTATTGAACAAATGAAGCGCGTGATCGAACTGGATTCGGATCATGCGGATGCCTTGAACTACCTTGGCTATACATATGCGGATAAGGGCATTCATCTGGAAAAAGCGGAAGAACTGATCAGAAAGGCGCTGGAGTATAAGCCGGAAAACGGATATATCATCGACAGCCTGGGATGGGTCTATTATAAAAAAGGGGTGTTTGAAAAGGCGGCCGAGTATATCGAGAAAGCCGCCCGGTTAATCCCGGATGACCCCATTGTTTTGGAACATTTGGGGGATGTGTATGAAAAACTGGGCAAGCACCAAAAAGCCATCGATTCCTATCAGCGGGCCCTTGAAAAGAAAGCTGAAAACGCTGCTTCGCTTGAAAGCAAAATTGAAGCCTTAAAGCAAGACGGATTATAAACGGTATGCGATGGAAGGGTCCTGTTTTATTTCTGGTATTCATTTTTATTTCCGCCTGCCATCCCAGAATCTCACCTGATCTTGACAGTCCGGCAGGCAATGCCGAACGCCTCCTTTCAAAATTATATGCCCGCAATAGCGCCCTCGAAACATTTAAAGGGATCGGCCAAATTCGTATATGGAATGCAACCGGTTCACAAAGTGCCCGAATCGCATGGATCGGAGAGCTTGATGGGAGGCTCCGGGTTGAAATATTGGGGCCAACCGGCCGTCCCCTGATGAAAATGGCGTATGATGGGAAATTCTTTTATTTTGGTTCGACCGAAGGGAGGGGGATAAAGAAGAATAAAATCCGGAACCCGAACCTCGGGCATTTTCTTGATGTGCCCGTAACTATTCGGGAGCTGACCTTTTTTTTGACGGGAAGGTTTCCGGTATATGAGTATCGTACGGTTGAATTGGTTGAGGCGGATCCGTCAACTGCTGCTCATCTGGTTTTGCGGCGTTTCTGGACGGGAGTTGTGGAAAAGATAGGCTTAACCCCGGGTCATGCGGCTGTTCAATGGGTGAGGGTCTATGACCGGCATGGGCTCAGTTATCGAGCCGGGTTGTTCGATTACCGGCAGCATGGGGATTTTTTCATACCTGAGAAAATTACTATAACCAATGGCGGAGCAGCAGGGTTTGAAATCCGAATAGACCGTTATTGGCCGAATATTGATGTTTCTGAAGACCAGTTTGTTGTTTCACCGGCATGAGCAATACGTTAATTTTCCTTTCGATCCAGGCTTTTTGTAAATAGCAATGAACACGTTAAACGAGCAGCCGTTGATTTTTTCGCAGTTATCCGCCTCAAGCGTCAAAAAAACCGTAGTCGCTCTGGAAGCCCGTTTAAACGGTTGTCGGAATGTGACTACGCTGGGGGTGCGGCCGAACTTTTCTGACTATTCCGATCAGGAGGCCGGTCTGATTAGGGATGCGGATAAGATTTATTATCCGTCAACCTATTATGTCGATATGTTCCATGCCATGGGAAAAAAAACGTTTCCCAGTATTCATACGTACCGGTTTGTTCAGGATAAAATCAAGCAGACGACCCTGTTTCAGTTGTTAAAGGTGCCGTCACCGCGCACAAGGTTTTTTTACGGGCGCCGCAAAGCGGAAAAGATCCTTAAATATTTTGATTTTCCGTTTGTCGCCAAGATACCGCGCGGATCTGCGCTTGGCCGGGGGGTCTATCTAATTCGGAATCAGGCGGAGCTGGAAGCGTACTGTGAGATTTCAAACGTCGCCTATATTCAGGATTATCTGCCCATGGACCGGGATATCCGGGTCGTTGTGATCGGCGACCAGGTGGCGCATGCTTATTGGCGGGTTGCCGTCCCCGGCGAGTTCAGGAATAATATTGAACAGGGCGGTAGAATCCGGCTTGATCGGGTGCCGGGCGAAGCCAGGGCGCTGGCCCTGGAAACAGCCCGCCGATGCGGCTGGAATGATGTAGGGTTGGACATTTGTTTTTATGAGGGCAGCTATTATGTGTTGGAAGCCAACATGAAATACGGCAAGCAGGGTTTTCAAAAGGCTGGAATTGACTATCTGAAGTTGATGGAGGCGATGATACGGGATGGAAAAATCTGATCTGCGGGGGCTGAGGCAGATTCTTGATAGGCGGGAGTCGGAGCAGCTTTCAGGGCTTGCCGTTGACAGTACGGCCGGCATCAGGCGGCGGAAAGAAAGGCGGCTGGAAACCGATTACCGACAGAATTTTGCGGTGGATGTAGACCGTATTCTCCATTCTCTTGCCTACACCCGCTATATTGACAAAACTCAGGTATTCTATCTGATTGAAAATGACCATATCACGCACCGGATGCTCCATGTCCAGCTGGTCTCCAAGGTCGCCCGTACGATTGGCCGGTTTCTCGGCTTGAATGAGGATCTTATCGAGGCCACTGCCATCGGGCATGATATCGGCCATCCGCCCTTTGGCCATGACGGCGAGCATTGTCTGTCCGAATTGTGCGAACAATGTCAAATCGGCGAATTCCATCATAATGTACAAAGCGTTCATTTTCTGGATCATGTGGAAAGAAAAGGAAAGGGGTGGAACCTTTGTCTTCAGACGCTGGATGGTATCCTGTGCCATGATGG
>JAGYOX010000130.1 GCA_018399235.1 Desulfobacterales bacterium
GTGATTTTGTGACGGCCAATGTAGTGGAAGGCTTTAGCCTTCCAGTTAGGGGACCCTGCACAAACCATGTAGTGGAAGGCTTTAGCCTTCCAGGTTCTTCCGCGCCAAAACCGACCAAAAAAGCTTTACCCCCAGAACTCTAAAATGCTTGATTTCCGTTACCTGTAATCCATATTTTTTAAGATATTCAGGATAATTATAGATATCATGGAAGGCGTTGCGGGTAATGAGGACAAACAAGGAAACCGCAATATACCAATATAGATGCTTGAATGCCCGGGCAAATATATTGCCCTCCGGAAACGCAAAATCCCCGACGATCACATGTCCGCCAGGTTTTGTCAATTCTGCAAGATGACGCACCACACGATCCATCTGCTCCCGTGGAAATACGTTTAAAAAGAAATTGGCAAACACATAATCATATTGATGATTGTCAGGGCTAAGATTTAATATGTCATCATGAATATAGCTGACCGGATGCTTGAAGTTACAGCCGTCAAGCGTATTTCTGCATTTGTCCAGCATGGTTTCCGAAAGGTCGACAACGGTTACCCGGGCGCCGAGTTCAGCTCCTTTTCTGGCTTCTTCGCCATGCCCCACGCCGACAAAAATGGCTTCATCATCCGGTTTAAGGTGGCCCAGCATGGCCTCCTTGCATTTTGGAATCTGGAAGCCGCTGTAAAGGCTGGCTAAAATATCATAGATGTGACCCATTATCCGGTAGCGATCCGCTGACGGCATGATTTTATCCTTTTTGTTTGGTTATCCTTGTCATGTGCGGATTTGTATCCTAATATAAGGTATATGTCAATTTACTTAAAGTTTATGCCCAGCAATAATTTGTCGTATTTTAATGGCTGGTTAAAAAGCGACGGTTATTGTCATTTCAAGCGGTAGCGAGAAAAAAACGCGATATTGTCATTTCGAGCGGCAGCGAGAAAAAAACGCGATATTGTCATTTCGAGCGGCAGCGAGAAATCTTTTGTTTGAAGATTCCTCGTCGCTAACGCTCCTCGGAATGACAAAAATACAGGCTAACGCTCCTCGGAATGACAAAAATACAGGCTTACGCTCCTCGATAAAATGACAGGATAACCTTGAACCGTGAACCGTGAACCTTAAACCCTAAACCCTAAACCCTAAACCTTAAACCGTGAACTTTGAACCATGAATACTTTTAAAACCCTAAAAATCCTTATTAATGCCGTTCTAATTATCGCTTTGATTGTTAGCTGCACCTCCCAGCCGGAAGACAAGCTCAAATACTATGAACAGGCAAAAACCCTATATGAATCAAAAAATTACACCGGTGCAAAAGAAGCGCTTGAGAAGTCCATTGATATTGATCCGGAGTTTGCCGCAGGGTATGCCAACCTGGGAGAAGTCTATTTAAAACTCGGCGAGATTTCAAAAGCCTTTGAGGCGCTTTCAAAAGCGGCTGAGCTTGCCCCGGATTTAACCCAGGTCCAGCTGAAGCTCGCTTTTTTAAGCATGCTTAAAAAAGATGTGGACAGGGCTGAACATATATTAAATACAGCCTTAAAGCATCGCTCGGACGATTTCTCCGCCAAGTACATGCTGGCCAGAATCTACCAGATGAAAAACGATTACCAGAAATCTGAAGAAATTTACAGACAGATGCTGGAGGGACATGATGCCAAATCGGCGCAAGCCTATCTTTCACTGGCCGGCCTGCTTGTCAAACAGGGCAAAGATGGACAGGCCGAGCAGTATCTTCAAAAAGCGGTTAAAAACCACCCGAAATCCATTAAAGCCGTTATCGCCCTTTGCGGTTTCTACCTTCAGCACCAGGAACTCAAAAAAGCGGAAACCCTCCTCCATCAGGCGATTCAGCATAATCCGGAAAGCAGTGAACTCTATCTTTTGCTGGGCCACTTATATACCCGAATGAACCAATGGGAACAATCCGAGGATGCATTTCTACAAGCTGTCCACGCAAACCCGCAGAGCCCAAAGCCCTATATTGCAACCGCCAATTACTACACCAGCAGGAACTTGAGCAATAAGGCGCTGGCCATGTACCACAAGGCCCTGGAGGTTCAACCGCAAAATGCCGGCATCCAACTCCAGATTGCCCGTTTTCATTTAAATCACCGTAATTTTGATAGGGCGGAAGAATATATCCAAAAGGTTATCAACCAGCAGCCCCAATTCCTTGACGCCAAAATTCTGAACGCCCAACTGTTGATGGCCAGAAATCAGGCCGATTCGGCTGAAAGATACCTCGCCGCCCTGGCTGAAAAATATCCCGATACCCCCCATGTACACTATTTAAAAGGACTGGCCCACCTGCAGAATGATGAACCGGAAAAGGCCAAAATTTCTTTCGGCAAGGTGGACCGGGAGGATTCGAGTTACGACGAGGCCAAACTCCTGCTGGCCAGGTTATACCTCCGGGAAAACAGCCTGAAACCGGCCAAAGAGGCCATTAATGCGGTGCTTTCCGTCTCACCGAATCATTATGCGGCGCTTCGGATGCTGGGGGACATCCATATGCGGGAGCGGGAGATTCAAAAGGCGGAATCCTATTTCAACTCCCTGGTAAATATCGCCCCGGACAAGGCGGATGGCTATTACCGGCTGGGGCTTATCAACCAGCAGCAAGATAATTTCGACGCGGCCATGAAAAATTTTGAAACCGCCCTTTCCAAAAATCCGGAAGATGTTGATGTATTTGTCCACCTGATTTCCATGCTGCTCAAAAACGACCAGATTGATACGGCAATTGAAAAATGCGATTTACGGCTGAATGAAATGGAGAACGACCCCAGGGACCGGGCGGTCATCTATAATTTAAAAGGAAAGCTTCTGCTGGCCAAAAACAGCCCGAAACCGGCGGAAAAATCGTTTAAAACCGCGATGATCGAATTCCCCAACTATCTGCCGGCCTATTATTCGCTGGCAAGACTGTATTTAAAGCAAAACCGGATGGATGAAGCCGTTCGTCAATACCAGCGGGCGATTAAAAATGACGTGAGCGATGACACGCCCCACATGATGCTGGGTATCATTTTTTCCGCCCAGGACAAAACCGACATGGCGGAACTCCATTACCGGCGGGCGATTGAAAAAAACCCGGATTTTGTCCCGGCCGCCAATAACCTGGCCTATCTACTGGCGGAAAAAGAGAAAAACTTGAACGAAGCATTAAGGCTGGCTGAAAAAGCCAAAAGCCGGCTGCCCGATGACCCCAGGGTTCAGGATACCATTGGCTGGGTATACGTCAAGCTGGGCCTTTATGACAATGCCATTCGGGAGTTTATGCAAAGCATTGAGCATCTGCCCGACAATCCTACGATTTATTATCATTTAGGCGTTGCCTATTACAAAAAGGGGGTCGCTGATCAAGCAAAAGACGCATTGAACACAGCACTTAATATTGATGCAAAATTTACCGAAGCAGAGCATGCGCGCCGGATACTGTCCACACTATAGCTAAAACCTCCAATTTAAAGCGACCCGATGAGACATCTCTCCTTCAAAATACTCATTTTCTGCATCCTGATGCCGCCGGTGCTATACCTGCTCACCACCCAAATTTTACAGGTATATTTAACCGACTGGTATCAGAAAGACATTAAAAATGTCTATCTTTCCGATATCAACGATGTTTTAAACGGCGTCACCCCAATCTCAGATGCGATCCAGGAATCCATCGACCAATACCATAGAAAAAGCATTTTCACCGACATCGGGGGAAGACTCGATGTCACGGTGAAAACCAATCAGGGTAGCATCCTTTATCCGCCGGCATACCAAAGCGTTGCCATTGACGACCTGCCGAGCGACCCGGTCAAGCTTGCGGAACAGAACTTCAAGATCCTTAACAACGGTTTAAACCTTGAGGTCAATGCGTCCATCCCGCCCTATTCCATCCTTTCTATAGGATTTTTGCTTTTCTACATATCTATTTTTCTGGCCGGGCTGTACGGCTACTACAGGCAGGCATTAAAATCCGCCCGATTGGAAGATGCCCAAAAAGCCGATGAGATCCAACGGCTTGCGGAATTGGAAAAATCCCATAGGCAGCAGGCCCAGACGCTGGCTGATGAGCGCGAATCCCTTTTAAGCGAATATCAGCAAATCCAGGAATCCCTTGAATCGACCAAACAAAAGGCGGAAAAAGATGAGGAAGAGCTTTTTGAGGAAATTGAAGATTTGGAGAAAAAACTGAATGAAAACCTTGCCCAGCAGAATGAACAAGTAGAGGAGATCAACCAGTTAAAGGAAAAACTTGAAGAACTTGAAAAAAGCCGGCAGGCCCTGAGCCAGCAGAAGGAAAAAGCTGCAGACCGGTTGGGCAGACGGTTTAAAGTCCTTTATAAAAATATTGATATAACCGACCGCGCTTTATCCGGCCTGTCGGATATGGATGATGATATGGGCCTCAAGGCGGAAGAGCTGATCCACCAGTTAAATGATGACAGCTCCCTGGTCAATATCAAACGGAAGGTATTCAGCAAAAAGGGGAAGGCGACCGTCTTTGAGGTGGTATTCGCCTACAAGGGGCGGCTGTATTTCCGCAAAACCAGCCAGAACCAGGTGGAGGTGCTGGCGATCGGAACAAAAAAATCTCAAAATAGGGATCTGGCGTATCTGGATAACGTATAAGGAAAAGGTATAAGGTTTAGGGTTTAGGGTATAGGGTATAGGGTATAGGGTATAGGGTTTAGGGTTTAGGGTTTAGGGTTTAGGGTATAGGGTTTAGGGTTTAGGGTATAGGGTATAGGGTTTAGGGTTTAGGGTTTAGGGTATAGGGTTTAGGGTTTAGGGTATAGGGTTTAGGGTATAGGGTTTAGGGTATAGGGTTTAGGGTATAGGGTTTAGGGTATAGGGTATAGGGTTTAGGGTTTAGGGTTTAGGGTTTAGGGTTTAGGGTGCTTGACTATTAAACAAGATTTGTACAATCTATGTAGTGGAAGGCTTCAGCCTTCCATTGGACATATCAGACGCATTCAACTTCCGCTTTCGGTAACCGTCGCCTCGAGACCAATCTGATATTTTTTTCCGTTCCGCCCAATTTTGCCAGTCGTTTACTGCTTTCCCTGGCGATCAGTGCCTCAAGCCCAAGCCGCACGATTGACGTTTTCTCCTGTATTCCGGCAAGTTGACGTGCTTTCTCAAACAACTTGTCATCTATGTTTAATGTTGTTCTCATATGCATAAATATGTATCAATTATATGCTTTTGTCAAGACAAAAAGCGGCTTTTTAGCGCAAAAGAGGCAGGAAACAAGGGCTACTGTCATTTCGAGCGATAGCGACTACTGTCATTTCGAGCGATAGCGAGAAATCTTTTACTCTAAGATTCCTCGTCGCTTGCGCTCCTCGGAATGACAAAATGGGGGGGGTTGGCACTCCTCGGAATGACAAAATGGGGGGGTTGGCGCTCCGGAGAATGACAAAATGGGGGGGTTGCGAATTTTAAATTTTGAGCCGTGAACCCTATACCTTAAACCCTATACCCTGTACCTTATACCTTTCACCTTATACCTTTCACCTTATACCTTTCCCCTTTCACCTTTCCCCTTTCCCCTATTCCTTATACCCACACGCCTCGTTAATGCATTTCAGCACGGTCCCCTCTTTTTTGGTGGTTTTTTCCACCAAAAACGGGGCACCGCAAAGGGGGCAGGGTTTGGGTACGGGTTTATCCCATAGGGCATAGGTGCAGTTTGGAAACCGGCTGCACCCGTAAAAAATCTTGCCGCGTTTGGATTTTCTTTCCACCAGCTCCCCGTCGCAGCCTTCCTGAGGACATTTAACGCCTGTGGACGGCGCATTTTTCATATTGCCGTTAAGGGACCGAGTATTTTTGCATTCCGGATATCCGCTGCACGCGAGAAAATCCCCGTATTTGCCCTGCTTGACCACCATGGGCCGGCCGCATTTGTCGCAGATTTCGCCTTCCGCGGCTTCGTGGGCAGGCTCGACTGGATGAATTTGCCCCTTGTCGTCACGGGTATAATTCCTGGAATACGTGCATTCGGGATAGCCCTCGCAGGCCAGGAACGGGCCGTTCTTGCCCACCTTGATGTGCAAACGCTTGCCGCAGGACGGGCATGACAGGTTGGTCGGAATGCCTACGCCCTTGACGCTGTGCATATGATCGGCCGCCTTTTCCACGCGGCTTTCAAACACTTGGTAAAACCGGTTCAGCACATCCAGGGCATCGGCTTCGGACGCCTCTACCCGGTCCAGGTCGTTTTCCATCTGTGCGGTAAAATCCACGTTAAATATATCCGGAAAATTTTCAACCAAAAGATCGCTTACGATGCATCCAAGTTCGCTCGGGTGGAAGTAGCCTTTTTCAAGCGCCACATACCCCTTGTCCTTGATATTGGATAAAATGGCCGCATAGGTGCTCGGCCGTCCGATCCCGTTCTCCTCCAGGGCTTTTACCAGCGAGGCCTCTGAGTACCGGGGCGGCGGGGTGGTGAAATGCTGTTTGGGCTCGATCTGATTTACGGTTAGCCTCATGCCTTCGGAAAGCTCAGGCAGTTCGATTTTCTCGCCGTTTTTACCCTTACCCTCCGAATCCTCCTCCGCGGACTGATAAAGTGCCAGGAACCCGGGGAACTTCACGGTGGAGCCGCTGGCGGTAAACAGGTAATCGCCGGCATTGATATTAATGGTCTGCTGATCGATCAGGGCTTGAGCCATCTGGGAGGCCACAAAACGATTCCAGATAAGCCTATAAAGGGAAAGCTGATCCTTGGATAAATAAGGGGCCACCTTTTCCGGTGTATTATAAACCGACGTCGGCCGAATCGCCTCATGCGCGTCCTGGGCCTTGTTCTTGTTTTTAAAAAACCGGGGCCTGTCAAGCGCATAGTCATCGCCGAAGGTACTGCGAATCAAATCCAGGGCCTCGTTGGCCGCTTCAGCGGAAATCCTTGTGGAATCAGTCCGCATATAGGTAATCAGCCCGACGTATTCACCTTGGCCCAGGTCCAAACCCTCGTAGAGCTGCTGCGCCACGCTCATGGTCTTTTTGGCGGAAAAGCGCAGCCGGCGGATGGCATCCTGCTGAAGCTTGCTGGTGATGAACGGCGGATAGGGGTTTCGCTTGACGGTTTTTTTAACGATTTTGTCAACAATAAAATCCGCCTGTTTGAGCTCATCTAAAACAACGGAAGCCTCCTGCTCGTTTGAGATGGTTAGCTTCTTGCCGCTTTTCTTGGCCAGCTTGGCGGCAAAAGGGGGCGGATTCTCGCCTTCCAGGTGGGCCGTGACGGACCAGTATTCCACCGGCTCAAAGGCTTGGATCTCGCGTTCCCGCTCGCAGATCATACGGACGGCCACGGACTGCACGCGGCCGGCGGAAAGACCGTACTTGACTTTCTTCCACAGGATGGGCGAGACCTCATAGCCCACCAGGCGGTCCAGGATCCGCCGGGTCTGCTGGGCCTTGTACTTGTTTTCATTCAACGATTCCGTTTTTGCCAGGGCCTCCTGGACCCCTTTTTTGGTGATCTCATGAAAAAGTATGCGATAAAATCGGGGGCCGTCCTTTTTCTTTAGTATATCCGCAGTATGAAAGGCAATGGCTTCGCCCTCGCGGTCCGGGTCAGGGGCCAAGTAAACCTCGGCCGCATCCTGAGCGGCTGCCTTCAGCGCCTTGATCACCTTCTGCTTGCCCGGAACCGTGACATATTTGGGAGCAAACCGGTTTTCGACATCAATGCCGAATTCCTTTTGGGGCAGGTCCTTGATATGCCCAACGGTGGAGGCCACCCTGTATTGATTGCCCAGGTATTTCTTGAGCGTTTTTTCCTTTGTCGGTGATTCAACAATAACCAGTGGTTTGGTCACAATGCGTCTCCATATGAATTTAGGCACTGAGGCACTTAGGCACTAAGGCACTAAGTTTAAACAGAAAGGCTGAAGCCTTCGCAAAAACCTAAACGGTTGCAAAATACTTTCCCGGCGACTGGCTCACTAAACCCTTTATTTCAAGGCTGACCAAAATACCGGATAACCGGCTGATATCCATGTCAAGCTGTCGGCCTAGCTCGTCAATATGGACGGGATACGGCTCCAGGTGTTCATACACCCGGCCCTCATCTTCTGTCAAGTTCAGCCCTGCCCCTTGGTTTTTATCAACGCTGTGCTCCTTACCGTGATTTTTACCAGATTTCAAGAAAAGATAGGGAAACTCCTCAATAATGTCCGAAGCTGTGGCCACCAGCTTCGCCCCCTGTTTTAACAGGGCGTGCGCGCCGGCGCTGGTTTTTGAATTGGCGTTGCCGGGTACGGCAAACACCTCCCGCCCCTGCTCGCCGGCAAGCCTGGCTGTAATGAGCGATCCGCTCCGGCTGGCAGCCTCGACTACCACTGTACCCCGCGTCATGCCGGCGATAATCCGGTTCCGTTTGGGAAAATTATACGCGTTTGGTTCTTCAGTCATGGGAAATTCGGATATAACAGCCCCGGATTCGCAAATCCGGTCAGCAAGGAACCGGTTTTCCGGCGGATAGATTACGGAAAGCCCGCTGCCTAAAACCGCGACCGTCTCCCCTTGTACGGAAAGCGCGCCATTGTGAGCGGCGGTATCAATGCCGCGGGCCATTCCGCTGATAATGGAAAATCCCAAATCGGCAAGCTCCGCGGACAGCCTTCCAGCCATTGAAATGCCGTAACGCGTGGCCTTTCGGGAACCCACCATGGCAATGCTTTGCAAACAGTTGCCCATTTGGCCCCTTACATAAAGATACGGCGGTGGATCGGAAATTTCACGCAAAAGCGGGGGGTATTCTTCGTCTGTATATGTAACCATCCGGCAGCCGTCTTTCCGGATAAGGGAGAGTTCCTTATTGACCGCTGCCGTTCGCGGGCCTGAAAGAATGCTGTCGGCGAGATGGCCGAATACACCGTCAACCTCCATCAAGGCATTTTTGGACGCCTGAAGCACCCGGGCCGGCGTCTCAAACCGGTCCAACAGATTTTTATAAACATGATCGCCGACACCGGGAATATATTTCAATGCCACCCAATGGCGGATGTTTTCCATAAGAAAAAAGTCTAAGGTTTAAGGTCTGAGGTCTAAGGTCTAAGGTCTAAGGTTTAAGGTTTAGGGTTTAGGGTTTAAGGTCTAAGGTTTAGGGTTTAGGGTTTAGGGTTTAGGGTTTAGGGTTTAGGGTTTAGGGTTTAGGGTTTAGGGTTTAGGGTTTAAGGTTTAAGGTTTAGGGTTTAGGGTTTAAGGCCCATATTTTTTTATTTCCAGCACTTCCTTACACCCTATACCCTATTACCTTATACCTTTCCCCTTTCCCCTTTCACCTTTCCCCTTTTTCACGCCTGCCCCATGGCCTCGGCCGCCCCCTTGCCGGGTGCCTCCTGCAGCCAGAGCAGAATGGGACTGGACACATAGATCGAGGAATACGT
>JAGYOX010000131.1 GCA_018399235.1 Desulfobacterales bacterium
CTGCACAGATCTGGTTTACCGATTAATTTCCAACAGACCCCGTATGGATTTTGAGTAGCCAATGAACGGTCTGGACAATACGGCGAGATTTCAAAAACACATAAAGTTCAAGTTGTTGCTTTTGGTATCAGCGGCCGTCCGGCTGAACTTCTAACCGCAAACCTGAAAACAGAAGGAGGATTTATGAAAAACGGTATCATCGCATTTATTGTCACTTTCAACCTGATTTTTTCTGTGCCGGGGGCTACCCTGGCAGAAGACCTGGCAATCGGCACCAGCACTAAAAAAATGGCCCGGATGTTTGAAGCAAAAGACATGAGTCGCATAGATGTCGCCTGTCTTTCAAATAAAGAGATGAGGGAAACCGAGGGCGAATTATTTGGAGTTGGAACTTTATTCGTGGTTGGTTCAGCTTGTGTAAGTGCTTGGATGCATCACTATGACCAATATCAAAAGACTGGACATCTTGGCAGTAGCGCTGGGGCAGCTTATGCCGCGGGAACCAGCTTGCTCACCGGAGGGATAGCAAGCGGGGTATCTTCTGGCGCAAACTTAGGCAAAATTGGAGCTGCATACTTTAGTGTTAGAGGATCAGTGCAAAATTATGGTCTGAGTAAATTCAATCCTGATAATTATTGAGCACTAATCTTTTATTCCGGGGGAGGCTGTTCGTTCCCAGCCTCCCGGCGGCTCTAAAAAATAAATTTTAAAAAGGTTTATATATAATGGAGAAAGTCAACACCCATATATTAATACCGAATATCTTGATTGCTTTCTACTTTGGGCGCTGGTTAATTAAAAAACAACGAAAATGGGTAGAATGTATTATTGTCTCGACCCTTCCATTTCTACCTGTAGCTTTTTTATTTTTTATTACAGCAAATTATACAAAAATATCATCGCCAGAAAATTTACTTAGCAGAATTATAGGTTCTTGGGTAAGCTACTTATGCTTAGTTTGGCTTTGGCCTCTGGCAACATACGCTCAACAAATGGATATCCCCAGGCTTCGCAAAGCAGCTATCCAAAATATGGGCTGGATAGCCGGTAATGCGGCTGGAGTTTCTTCCTGGCAATCTTACGTGGGTGAAGGGAGTCCGTATTATAACGCCCTTATGGAATCCAATGATAATGGAATCCAGGTCAGTAATGATTTATACAACAGAGGGTGGAAGGAAGGCCGGAAGCATCCATACAATGAAAACGCATGCAACAAAAAATACCGCAAAATAATCAAATTATTAAAAAAGTCCAATAGATATACCAAGGAATTGAGAAAAATTAAAAAAATTGCTTAAAGCGGATAGTGTTTTGTTAAAAGTTCAGGCTAACAGAAAAACGGAGAAACGTATGTTAGACGAAAAGAACTTAAACCTGGCAGGCTGGTTATCTATTATCGCTGCCGGACTTATAATTCCGGGCCTCGCTATCAGTTTAAGCTTGGAAATGGCGAAAGAAAAGAGCTTTGCCCTGCTTTCTCTGGAAGGGCTCTACAACATTGGGTACGGTCTCATATCCGTGTACTTATTCGTTATGTTTAAGCGCCTTCTCAACCAGAAAGCGTCTTTTCATGAAGTCGACACATATATCAATCTACTAATATGGTTAACCATCGCCCATATGGCGCTAAATGTCATTGCCCTGCCCTTCACTGAAGCGAAGGAACTGCTTGAGATGGGAATGTACTTTCTATTAATACCCATTGGCCTCATACACGTTGTTTTTGGCGCCAAGCTGCTGAAATCCGAAGATAACTTATTCGGGTATCTCAAGCCCTTGTCTTACTTGACGATTGCGACAGGTATTATGATGGCCCTCATCGTGCTTGCGTTGTTTGCCATGATTACTTGTATTATTGGCAACGTAATATTGGCGCTTGTTTTTTTCAAAAGTGCAAAGCTTATTCAGACCCAGGGGTCACTGTCCCCTAAATGGGATCAATCCATGGTCAATGACAAACTGATGGCATCCAATAAGTACGCCTCTTAGAATGAACTGCTTCGGGGCAGCCGGCCGCCCTGAGTGCGCAATGACGCCGGAAGGATGTACGGCATATATATTTTCCCCTTGCCCTGCCAATTAACGAATCCCGGGGCCACCATACTAATTTTTACCACCTTAAAATCTCATAAAAAATTCAATGGCAAGAATAGCAAGAGTGATCGCCCCCGGATTCCCCCATCACATTACGCAACGGGGAAACAGGCGTCAGCAGACCTTTTTCTCTGATGCGGATTATGACGCCTATATTGACTTGATGGCGGAATGGTGTGGTCATTATGGCATTGATATATGGGCATATTGTCTAATAGCCGATTATTTTAACTATTCACGTGCATAATTATTTATAAGATCTATAATGTCATCGGGGGATGCAAGGTTATCATTAGATAAAACCAGGGTTTGCTTTCTTCCGTTCTTCGGATTAATCTCCCTTATCCAATAATACTTTTCAGCATCATCGGAAACTTGGCGTTCGGCTGAAGCGGCGATTACATGCAAACCAGAACCCGGAACGCGAATATTAAATTTGCCTTCAGAATTTGTTTTCGTTGAGGTCAATGGGGCCGGCAGCTCTTGGAAAAAGAAACCGCAAGAGTCTATTTCTCTTTCCTCTGCACGAAGTCTCAGCCATTTCCGCTTAGCCGCTTCACGGGCTTTCAATGCTTCGTCAGTTTTATCAAAATCCCAGCGGAACGCATATTCAACTTGCTGAAATGCGGCGTCATATTCAGTTTTTGCCGCTTTAATCTCTTTCCAAAGTGTCCAAAGCTGTGCATCTCTCTCTTTTCTGCGTTCATACAGGTACGGCAGAAGTGCATCTTTTGAAAACGCGTTAACTTTTATCTGCCCCGGTTTGATGCTCTGCCCACCTTTTGTATCAATAGATATCTCTCCATCAATAGTTATATCCGGCGTGTATATAATAAAACCGATACCGATGGTTAAGAAAACCGCAAAAAGAATAAGCGCTGTTATTTGAAGGTTCGTGAGTTGGGATATTCTTTCTTTGACAGCCAGTTTTTTCAAAAAAATATTAACTAATTTTTTTATCTCTTTTTTTTCTTTTTTCTCTTCGCCTTCGGCTTTTTTTACATCCCCGGTCTGCTCCCTTTGACTATATTCTTTATATTTGTCATAAATTATGCCGCATTTTGGGCATTCATCACTTCCAGGTTGTCTTGGAAATCCGCATTTTGGACATCTCATTGATTTCCCCCCTTTTTATGAAAATTCCGACTTGGTATAGAAATATCACCGAGAGATCGACATGGTATTAAGTCCTCTAGAATTGAAATTTCATTATAATATAATTGCTTAAGTAATGCGAGGGGTTTCTTTCAATCTTCAATCCGCATCATTGACTCTCAAAAAAAGGGGGAAAAAATGAGCCATTCGTTGAACGCTTGGAAATAAAACTCGGACGCACCTAAAACCTTAAAGACCGGGAGGCCGAGGAAAAAATAAAATAATGTGTCCCTGAAATTTACGGAATTTAAGTAGCCCGCCGTTAATGGAAGCCAAAAAAAATTTTGGCTTTTCCGAAAAATTTTTTGGTTTTTTTCTTTTCCAGCCCGGTACAAATTCCCCCCACATTCCTGGTGTAAAATTATAACCCTTTGTATTAAAAATAAATCTAATAATACAAGACGCCTCCCGAACCAGTTGGCACAATCAATGCTTATTCCATCTAAATCTATATTTTCATAATTGAACCTCTCGTAATAGGAAACAGTTTTACAACCAAGGGCAATAGTGTAGGGCGCTGATGCAGTCTTTACTAGTAAATCAAACTACGGTTTTACCGATATAATTCCGAAGCTTCACAATGCAGATATCTAAACTATACACACAGATAAAAATCGTCGTGTTTCCAGTTCTTTTTATTGTTTTTATACCAGAGATGAGCGCAGCGGACAAACCGGTCAAAATCGAAGACTTAATTACAGAAGAGCGAGAGTGGGAAATCGATTTTATTCTATCCTACAACAATATTCATCAAAAAGAAGATGAAATAAACAATCAGTTCATTGAACAGGAAGGAGATATAATCGTTGTTTCAGACCATAATGAATGGAAGACCAATACGGACCGGCTGTATTATTATCTAGGGCTGAAATATGGAATATGTAACAATATTGAAATATCTGCATTCGGCTGCGGCTACATGGAGTTTAGCAGGGATTCTGCGCAGGATGAATACAATTATGACCAGGCAAACAAATTCAATAATGCCGGAGTGGAAATCATGTATCAAATAAAAGAAGAAAATGATTATCCGGCTTTTATAACTTCAATTAACACTCACATAGTGGATAACACTGAATTTCCCCAAGGTTATGAAAAGAGCTACTTTAAGACCCTATCAGCCAGAGCAATTACTTATTACACAATAGATCCTTTGGTATTCAGCCTCGACAGCAGATATACCCTTTTTTTGGAAAGAAAAGGGGATGAGTTCTCCATTGATCCAGGAGAAAAATTCAGCTTGTCTCCAGTAGTGTATTTTATAGTGAATCCTTATACTACTATTTACTGGGGTTTCGAATGGTATATTCAAGGCAGCTCGAAGCTGGACAAAAAACGGGTTGATCCCACGAAAACCGGTTTACCGCTTATTATCGGATGCGGTTACGAGATCAATAGATGCTTAACTATAGATGTAAATTTTGAATATGAAGATACCTCCGGGATTAGTCAAACGTCCGCCTCCTTTGAGTTAAATTATGTTTTCTAACAGCCGTTATAAAAGATATCCAATGGTATTGCTTCTCCTTATGGCGACGCTTGGTTTCGTCTCGCCAAAAATCGCTGATTCTCAGGATATGACCCCCTATTTTGATCCTAATATAATACACGATTTAGAAACCCGGAGCTGGCTGGAGATAAAAAACGCAGGCATCGTCAAACAAAAAAAGGACTTTTCATGCGGTTCCGGAGCACTCGCCACCATACTCAAATATTACTACAACGAAAAAATCAAGGAAGAGGATATTTTAAACTGGCTTTTTGACAAAAAAAATGTCGGCGCAGATTACATCGAGAAGCTTAACAAAAAAATTAGCATATCTTTCTATGACCTGAAGCTTTTTGCACAAGAAAACGGTTATGAAGCCCCCGGATTTGCTTTGTCTCCGAAAGCCCTAAATAATCTGAGACATCCTGTCATTATCTATCTGGATATCCGGGGGAATGAACATTTTTCAGTTTTTAAAGGAATTTCTGACAGGTTTGTTCACCTGGCTGACCCGACTTTCGGCAATATAAGGATGCGCACGCACAAATTTAAAAAATCTTTTGATACCCGGGATGATCGCCATCTGCAGGGTAGAATACTGGGAATATTGGGAGATAAGGAGGTCAATGAGGATTTTTTTAAAATTCCACCCCGCACGGATCTGGTTTATCAATTAATTTCCAACAAACTCAGAATGGATTTTAAGTAGTCCAGACAAAGGCGTAATTACCTTAAAATAATTTAAAAATAAAATTTTAATAACTTAAAACGCTCAGCTTAGGTTTTGGTAGCAGTAGGCCATGCGGCCTGCTTGTTGTTTGCAAACTTAAAGACAAAAGGAGGATTTATGAAAAACGGAATTATCGCATTTCTTGTTGCTTTCAGCCTGATTTTTTCTGCGCCGGGATTTGCCCTGGCTCAGAATCTTGCTAACAGCAGCCAAATGTCCCGGATGTTTGAGGCACAGGGAACGAACACCCTTGAAGTCTCCTATCTTTCAAACGAAGAGATGAAGGAGACAGAAGGAGAATTCTTAGGGGTTATTGCCGCTGTGACTGTATCTGGTGCAATAGGCGCTTGGACGCATCACTATACTCAATACCGAGAGACGGGGCATCTTGGAAGTAGTTATGGAGCCGCTTATGCCGCGGGAACCAGCATGGCTACCACAGCAGTATCAAGTGGAATCTCTTATGGCGCAAGCTTAGGCAGAATTGGGCGAACTTATTTCAAGCTTAGAGGTGTAGCACAAAATTATGGTTTGAGTAGATTCAATCCTGATAATTATTGATTATTAATCCTTTGTTCCGGGGAAGCTCTCCGTAACTTCCCCTGGATCATTAAATACAGAAGGTTTTACAAAATCAACAATGGAAAACTATTCATCTATACTAATTCCAAATGTAACGATTGCTTGCTATGTTGGGCTTTGGTTGATTAAAAAGCCAAGAAACTGGAAGCTACGTATTATTGTCTCAACCCTTCCATTCCTTCCCGTAGCTATTTTATGTTTTCTTATTGCAAAGTATACAGAAATATTAACAATAAAAAACATTTTGTCTGTAATTGTAGGTTATTGGGTTTGCTATTTACTCATTACTTGGACTTGGCCATTGGTGACATACCTCCAACGACTAGACATCCGCAGGCTTCGCAAATCAGCTATTAAAAATATGGGCTGGATAGCTGGTAATGCGGCGAGAGCCCCTTCCTGGCAATCTTATGTGGGTAAAGATAGTCAATATTACAACGCCCTTATGGGTTCGAATGATAATGAAAGTCAGGCCAACGTCGATTTATATAACCGATGGTGGAGGAAAGGATGGAAGCTGCCATACAATGGAAAAAAATGTAAAAAAAAATACTATAAAACAATCAAATTGCTTAAAAAATCCAAAGGATATGCCAAAGAGTTAAAAATAATCAAAAAACATGGTAGCAATTTTAGTATCCCCCTAATGAAATAGCCTAACAAAAAAACGGAGCAACATATGTTAGATGAAAAGAACTTAAGAATTACCCGGAATTAAGTTTTTATCTTGGGCGGGGGAACAAATACCTTTCTCTGGCCGGTCCGTTCCAAATGCAGGGCTTCGGCTGGGCAATGATAGGCACACACACCGCACCCTATGCATCTTGATTCATCGATGCGAGAAAGATCATCGACCATTTCGATGGCCTCCATGGGACAGATATCCACGCACTCGCCGCACCCGGTGCATAATTCCTTGTCAACTTTTGCCATATAGGACGTATAGGTTGCCGCCGGGCCGGCGCCGCGATAATAGATCTGAAACGTTTCACAGCAGCACTTGCAGCAATTGCATATGGCAAACTCTTCCTTGTCTGTATCGGATTTTTCATGAAAGGCCTTATGCACCAAACCTGCTTTTTCAGCCGATTCCAGAATGGTTTTGGCTTTATCCTTTGAAATCCGTTCGCCGAAATTATGGTGAATAACAAATTCTGCCGTGCGTCCGAACAGCAGACAGTTCTTTCTTTCATCCGTCATCTGGCAGGGTTTGCCCAACAAGTCCTTTTGATGGCGGCAATAGCAATACGCCACCGCAATGGTATCAAACCGGTCGATCACTTTTTTAACATCTTCATACGGCATAACCGTGTCAAATTTTGTGTCAATCTCCTTCTCCACAGGGATTATCCGGGTCATGGGCGGCATGGTTTCGAACATCGGAGAAACCGCCTCATAGTTTTCCTGGACCATGTCCGCCAGCTCATCGAAGATCCGTTCAAACAGCCGGGCCAGGGTTTTCTGCTTCTCACCGGTTTCGCCCCGCATCATGGTGTACTCAAAAATTCCGGGAATGGGGGGGAGGGGCCGGTATACCATTTGACCGGTGCTTCTGCTCGGTATCCCGGTAATAATGCCGCTGTCCATCAGGCTGTTTAACATGTCATCCAGTGCCGCATCATCCAGATCCGATTTTTTTAACAGCTCCTCCCTGGTTAACGATTTGTTAAATAATTTCAAGAAATCAGCCTGTTCTTCCGTCATAATCGTCTTCATGAGTTGAATCAGCGTTTCATTGACGGGAATGGGAACCTGTCCCGCGGCAATGGCTGTTGATGCCGCGTCATGGAATACTTGATCTGTCATGATGAGTCCTCCTTTTTTTATTCAAAAATATTCTTCTATGGCAGGGTAAAAATAAAATTCCCTTTGCACTCGCCCTGACCCACAGACGCCCACACGGCTTTCGCAATCCCTCTTGCCGCATCATCCACTTTTGAGCTTGCGTATCCGGATATGTATATTCTTGAGAACTCCTGGCAGGGCCCGAGAATAAGAGAAATCAACACATCGCGCGGAAAAATCCTGAGACGCCCCGCTTCAACGCATTTTTGATACCATGCCGACATCGCCTTTGCGAATTCTGCATTCAATTGATTCATTTCAGCTTCGATGCCGCCCATAAAATCGGCATGTCTTTTTTGAAACAAAAACCGCGCCCAGTCCGGATTTTTTTTCACCCAGTTCAAATGATAGTAAACAATGGCATGGATTCCGTCCCGGGCACTTTCCTGTTCTGATAATTTCCGGGTCATCCCGCTCTGATAGTCTCGGATACCCTCCAGGTAGACAGCCGCCGCCAGTCCGGCCTTGCTTTGAAAATGGTGATACACGCTGCCGGTGCTCGCGCCCGCTTTTCGGCAGATATCTGCGATACTGGTTTCAGTGAACCCCTTTTCCGTAAAGCAGGCGAGTGCTGCCTCGATAATCTGCTTTTGGCGGATGCTCGATTGTGCGTGAGTGGAATTTAATTTTTTCATATCAAGAATTATATTTTAGAATTTAATTCTAATCAAGCTATTTTTTAACCGGTCGTTTAAAAAAGTGGAGGGGTTTTATTTCTCTTGCGGATTATACCTGTTTTGCTGAGAAAAGAATAAACTGCTTTTTTTGAACCATTGACGGCAACAACAAAAAAGTTAATAACCTTATAATAGCATAATTTTGGACTTTTTCAGAAGATGAACCTACGTCTAAGCCATATAAAAAATAAAGTTGTGCAATGGAAACTACATTTCTGGTGGTTCCGTAAAAATTGGCTGAGCCGTCGCAACCCAATTATTTCCTATTTTATTAGGTTTAAAAACCTCTTACTGGAAGCCATTCTTTTGATATTGGCTGTATGGGCAATTGTTTTAATTCTTTTATATGTTGCAGATCTATTCTGGCACCTCTATTTGGAAACTATGATGGGACAAAAGTTTTATCTTTATTTTCCAGATAAAGCAGAAGCTATAGAGCAAACACTTAGCACGGATCTACGCCTTCTCTCCGGCCGGATTACTCTAACTGCTTTTCTATTTTCTATAGGAATTGCCGCTTTTGGCCGGATAACCCATATCAACCGGTATTTTTATATGTCTTTAGGGCTTATTGAAAAATTATTGTACTGGGGCATACCGCTAACGGGGATCACATCCTTTTATATTCACATAAAATATCTCCAGGATTTTAATTGGGAGCTAACCTTTCTTTTGGCAGCTTTTCCAACTTATTGCCTTTTTATGAATTGTTTTAAATACGCTGAAAAGCTATTGCCTGAAATGGAGGATGTTTTATTTTGGGCACGCAATTTTGGCAAACGGGTTTGGAGCCTTTTCAAGATAATTACAAAAAAAATCATATAAAAAA
>JAGYOX010000132.1 GCA_018399235.1 Desulfobacterales bacterium
CTACCCAGTTGGGTCATGATGATCCACTTGAACGGGTGACAGGGACACAGCGAGAGGTATCGGGAGGAAGGCGGTTCCCGCCCGATGTCATTAATAGAAAACTGAGCCCCTTAGTGCCTTCCACGTCTGTCATTCCGAGGAGCGAAAGCGACGAGGAATCTTGTTTGTTAAAGATTTCTCGCTATCGCTCGAAATGACAAAATTGGACGAGTAATCTTAAAGCCTTCAAATAGGCACCGACCGCAGGGCTTCCTTTCTGCAAAAATTTCGCTGTTGCGCAAAGAGAGCTTTTACGAGTTCTTTTTGGGCGGGATGAGCACTTCCGGGTTTAGAATCCAGCTGGGGTCTACCGTTTGCTTGATCTGGCCAAGGACTTCTCCCATAAGGGCGGGGCGCGACTTTTCATACCACGGCCGGTGGTCCCGGCCGACGGCATGGTGATGGGTGATTGTTCCCCCATTGGCGATAATAGCGTCCGATGCCGCCTTTTTGACGCCGTCCCATTGGTTGATCGCGTTGCCGCGCTTGCCAGGAGCTACTACCGTATAGTAGATCGTCGGGCCGTCTGGATAGATATGGGTAAAACGCCACATCACTATGCCTTTGCCGCAAATCTCATTCAGCGCCGTTTGGGTTGCTGCCTGTACGCGTCCATGAAAGTTATCCAGTCGGTCCCAGGTGACGGCGGTTTCAAAGGTTTCGGTGATGATGCCGCAGCAGGCAAGTATGTCCCTCATGTATGGTGCCAAGAGGAAGTTCTCCTTCCACTGCTGGCTGACGTTGGGTTCGGCGGGTTCTTTTGACCGGCTCGTGCGAACATCCTTGTCATTCCAGGTGCCCTGGCATAAACGGCAGATTTCGAGGGAGCGCTGCAGTTTAGCCTCCTGGGGGTGGTCGTGGGATTCGAAGCCCAAGAGCAGAACCGCATGGGTGCCGTCGCCGATGCCCATGGAAAAGGATTCCAACGGCGAGATCAGCCGGCAGTTGGCCGGATAGAGGCCGGATTGGCTGATCTGGCGCACCGCATCGATGCCGGCGTTTTCATCCTTGAACCTAACGGATGCGGATGCTCGCATGGTGGGGATGGTCTGCAGACGCATGGTGGCTTCCGTGATAATGCCGAAAATGCCTTCGGATCCGGTCAGCATCCTGTTGGCATCGGGCCCGTCACCCGTACCCGGAAGTTCCCGGGTTTCAAAGACGCCTTCCGGGGTGACCATCCGGATGGCTTCTACGAGCTCGTCGATGTGGGTATACAGGGTCGCAAAATGACCGCCCGCCCGGGTGGCGATCCAGCCACCCAACGTTGAAAACTCAAAACTTTGTGGAAAATGCCGTAATGTCAGGCCGTATTCCTTGAGCCCCTTTTCCAATGCCGGACCGTAAATGCCGGCCTGTATCCGTGCGGTGCGGGATAAGGGATTGACGGCAATGATTTTGTTAAAATGAAGCATGTCACAGGAAATAGAGCCATTATATCCGACGGAACGCGGCTGTTCCACGCCGCCGACCACGCTTGAACCGCCGCCGTAAGGAACCAGGGCGATGGATTGGAAGGCACAGAAATCCATGAGTTGTTGAATATCCTCCTCGGTCCGCGGATAGGCCACATAGTCCGGCGGATTGTCGAACTGTTTGTCAAGCGCCCGCAGCACATCGCGAAGCGCCTTGCCAAAGGTGTGTCCGGCGCGATCGAAGGGGGTATCCACACAAAAATGCGTGAGCGGCTCAGGCATTGAAAAACGGGGCGGGCGAAGAGAAATGTCTTCGATGCGCGGCGGTGGCGTTTCTGCCAGTTTGCTCATTTCGAATACTTCCAAAACCATGGATTTGAAATTTTGAATAAATGCCTCGGGCAGTTTTTCATCGGCATATCCCCATCCCCAAAAGCTTCGCCTGGCGTTTTCCATTGCGTTTTCTCCTTATCGTTTAAAAAGATGCCCCAAATTAGGCATATATGTTACCATTTCGACAAGTTATATCCGATTTTACGGCCGAGTTCAATGGTGAAGTTGCGCGGCGGCTCGGAAACCGCCTCCATCCGATATCATTAATAAAAGACCTTAGTGCCTTCCACGTTTGTCATTCCGAGGAGCGCGAACGACGAGGAATCTTGTTCGTTAAAGATTTCTCGCTAACGCTCGAAATGACAAAATCGGACGAATGGCCTTAACGTCTGAGTGCCCTCACACATGCAGCAAAAGGACGGATAAACAAAGCGCATTCGTCAATTCCTGATCGGTTTATCGAGATTTGTACAATCAATGTAGTGGAAGGCTTCAGCCTTCCAGTGGACGCGACTTGCTGCATCGGTCGCTTCTGCGAATGGCGGGCTAAAGCCCGCCTCTACATCGCATCTACCCTAAAAGTTGCTTATAGGTTTGGTCCCGGCCTACGACCGCAGGGCTTCCTTTCTGCAAAAATGCCGCACTATCGGAATAAGCCGCTTTTTATGAACCCATCAAGTTTATGCTGGCAATATTCGGTAAATTTATGTAAATAGCTACTAGGTTCGTTAAGCATCTCGATTCTCAAGCCGCGCCAGCACAAAATTGACTTTTTACGAAATCATTATTTTATTAAGATATTTGGTAATCCGTTCATAAATCCGATGGCATTTAATTGTCGGGGGCTTTGAAATGCCGAACAATGGCAGAAACCCAATGACGATCAATGATTTGCGCAAGGAAGTTGAGGCCTGGCGAAAGCAGAAACCCGTAAACGAAAGTGTCCTTTTATTTTTAAAAAGCCCGGTTGACCGTGCGGGGGCCTTAATCTTTTTTGTCATCCTGGTCCTGACCCTTGTGTTCGTACCCGTGTTCGAACTGATCCGGCTGGTGATTTTAAGGCCGATATTCAGCCTATTCCATACCATTGTTGTACTTATCGCCGCCATTTTTTTGCGCATCACAGCCAGGCCGCTGATTCGTCTGGGCATCAAAGCAATTAAAAATAAAGAGCAAAAAAGGTTTTCCCGGTTTTTTTATACGCACTTTCCCGGGTTTCTGCGTTTCTTTGTGCGGTGTTTCGGCCCTTCCCTAAAATTCTATTTAAAAATCGATACCAAGGATGTCCGGTCGATCGGCAAGTTTCAGGAATGGGTCGATGATACGCTGGGCGTCGAGGGGATATGGGTCGAAAGCGATGTCAATCGGGCGGTCAGAAGGGAGACATGGTGCCCCTTTGCAGGGCGGGAGATACCCTATGTTTCCGGTGCCGGTCAGGAAAGCAGGGTTTCAAACCCGGGCGAATCCCTTAAAAGCGATGGCACCGAATTCTGCAGTTATTTTATGGCCGGGTGGCTCAATGACTTTGTCCGATACTGTAATCCCGAATTCGAGATCGCGCCGGTCAACCGCATGATTCCAAAAGGCGACGAATTCTGCGAGTTCATATGGCGGCGCAAAAACGCCTGGTAAAGCGGAGAATCCGATGAATATTTTAATCTCCTACTACTCCAGAACAGGGCATACGGCGGAATTGGCGCTTTTGCTTGCCGAGGAATTTATGGCAAGAGGCCACTCGGTTGATTTCGAGAAAATCGAGACGGTCGAGGTCGACCACCACTGGCCCATTCTATGGCGAACGCAGTGGTACTGGGGATCATTGGCGCTTGGCATCCTGTCAAATACATACCGGCAATATTTTATAAAAAACTATAAAATTCCAGAGGTGGACCTCAAACCGCTGGTTCATCCGGATGTTGCCAAATATGACCGCATCTGTATTGGCTCGCCGAAGCATACCATCCTTCCATGTGCCATAGAGCGCTATCTAAGGCAAATTGAGGGCCTGAAAAACAAAAAGGTCGGCTATTTCGCCACTTGGGCCGGACCGCCGCTGAAGTACTTCGAGGTGGAGCACCTGTTCCGTCCGGCGGCCGACCGGCTGGAGCGGCGGGGTGCCCGACTGGTATCCATATTGGCCCTGTCAAGCATGTATCATGAATATCAAATCATGTTTATTTTCCGTTTCCTTTCACGGCTTCGTTTTGGCCAACCTGTTGAAAATTTTAGCGTTTATAGTGAATACGGCAAAAATAACCGAAAACTGTTTTGCGACGAGCTGATCCTGGGGGAATCGGATATAAAGGAGTCAAAAGGATGGCGAAGGTCATATGACGGCACGGGAATCCCCGCCGTTGCAACGGCAAGCCCTTTGACCACGCTACAATTCGTCCGCCGGGGCTATAACCGGTATGTATTAAAAAAACCCAAGCCGCCCTTTAAAAAAAGCGACAGCCAAATATAAGGAGGGCCTATGGCGCGTTTCAACGAAACGCTGAAAAGCGTTCGAAAAACGATTTTCGATCAAGTCCTTGCCGACGGCATATGTCCGACAAGCAGCCAATTGGCCCGGGAACACGCGTTGTCTGAAGATGAAACGGCTTTTGTCTTGAAGGAACTAGAGGCCGGCATCTGTGTGGCGATACAAAACCAGAGCCATGAAAATATTGAATATTTTCAAGAAGAAAAACTTGAAGTGCCGCCCCCGGAGTTAGGCGAGATATTTTATGCCCGTCCCTTTGCCACATTCAAGAACCACTATCCGGTCTGGGTGGACGGCGAGCAGAAGTGGTATGCGGAATGCGCCATTGAGGCATGCGGAATTTCATCTGTATTTCCAGGCAAAGAGGTCGCCGTTCGTTCCTTGTGCCGGCAAACCAAGGTACCCGTCGAAATCGTCGGCCGTGACGGCAAGCTGGTCCATTACTCGCCTCCGACGTTACGCGTACACGTCGGTATTCGGATTCGAAATTTTCCCGATGATCCGGTTGGCTGGTGCGACTACAACAGCTTCTTCAGCTCGGAAGAAGCGGTGTATGCCTGGCGGAAAACGCATCCGGGGGTTAAGGGGGTCACGCGATCCCCCGAGGCCATGGCGGCGTTCATCTCCGAGCTGATCGGCAAGGGACGGCTCAATTATGATTATCAACCGCGATTGCCGGTACTCAAGATGGCAATCCATGGCTACCGTTACGGCCTTACCAAGCAATGGCCGGTATTCAAGTATTTCCTCCCGGACCCATTCTGGATGCCCACGCCTTATTTGTTCAGGGAGATGAAACGCCGGGGGTATAACAACCGTTACCTTCGTTTCCCATTGATTTAACGCCTGTATCGGCGGCTACATGTTTCTCCGGTATTTCCCCCCGACCTCATAGAGCGCCTGGGTGATCTGTCCGATGGAGCAGTAGCGCACGGTATCCATTAGCTCGGCAAAAATGTTGTCCCCGGCAAGTACCGTGTCCTTAAGGCGTTTAAGCGCCGCAGGTGCATGGTCCTTATTCTTTTCAATAAACTCGTTCAGGCGATTTAACTGGGATTGCTTTTCCTCTTCGGTCGCCCGGGCAAGCTCTAAGTCGCCCACCGCCTCGCCCTTTTCCTCAGGGTTGAGAAACGTGTTGACGCCTATGATGGGAAGGTCCCCGGTATGCTTCAGGTGTTCATAGTAAATGGACTCCTCCTGGATCTTGCTGCGCTGGTAGCCCCTTTCCATGGCGCCCTGTACGCCGCCCCGGGAGGTGATCCGGTCAAACTCGGCAAGCACGGCTTCCTCCACGAGATCGGTTAACGCCTCGATGATAAAGCTGCCTTGGTTCATGTTTTCGTTTTTCGTCAGGCCGAACTCGCGGTTCAGAATCATTTGGATGGCCAGCGAGCGGCGGACCGCTTCGGCAGAAGGGGTGGTAATGGCCTCGTCATAGGCGTTGGTGTGGAGGCTGTTGCAGTTGTCGTAGACGGCGTAAAGGGCCTGGAGCGTCGTTCGGATGTCGTTGAACTGGATTTCCTGGGAGTGGAGGGAACGCCCGGAGGTCTGGATATGGTATTTGAGCATCTGGGAGCGCACATCCGCGCCGTATTTCTTCCGCATGGCAACGGCCCATATCCGCCTGGCCACCCGGCCGATCACGCTGTATTCCGGATCCATGCCCGATGAGAAGAAATAGGAGAGGTTGGGGGCGAAGCTGTCGATGGGCATGCCGCGAGACAAATAGTATTCCACATAGGTAAAGCCGTTTGCCAGCGTGAAGGCCAGCTGGGAAATGGGGTTGGCGCCGGCTTCCGCGATATGATAGCCGGAGATGGATACGGAATAGAAGTTCTGGACGTTGTTGTCGATAAAATACTGCTGGATGTCGCCCATCATTTTCAGGGCGAAATCGATGGAAAAAATACAGGTGTTCTGTCCCTGGTCCTCCTTCAGGATATCCGCCTGGACGGTGCCTCGGACATTGGAGATCACATCGCGCCGGATTTGCTCGGCTTCCTTTTCATCCGGCGTTCTGCCGTTTTCCTTTTCAAACCGCTCCATCTGCTGATCAATGGCAGTATTGAAGAACATGGCCAGCATCATGGGCGCCGGCCCGTTGATGGTCATGGAAACCGAGGTGCTGGGGGTCGACAGGTCGAAGCCGCTGTATAGGATTTTGACGTCTTCAAGGTTGCAGATACTGACCCCTGAGGTTCCCACCTTGCCGTAAATATCCGGCCGGAGATCGGGGTCAAAGCCGTACAGGGTAACTGAATCAAATGCCGTGGACAGACGCTTGGCCGGGTAGGGTTCTGAGAGCAGTTTGAAACGGCGGTTGGTCCGCTCCGGATTGCCTTCGCCGGCAAACATCCGGGTCGGGTCCTCATCCTTTCGCTTCATGGGATAGACGCCGGCGGTAAAAGGAAACCGGCCCGGCACGTTTTCCTTCCGCATCCAGGTGTAGGTGTCGCCGGGGTCCGAATACTTGGGCAGGGCGATTTTCGGAACGTGTAACTGGGAGAGCGATTCCGTGTATAAGGGCACCCGGATTTCCTGGCCGCGAACCCGGTAGACGTATTCATCGCCGGAATAATCAGCTTGGGTTTGTTCCCATTCCTCTGTCAGTTTTCGGGTTTCCGGCTGAATCAGGGATTCGGATTTTTCGATTTCTGCCTTAAGCTGGTCCAGCAGGGTTTGCCTATCGCTTGGAAGTTCGCTTCCGGAGAGGGCCTCGGCGGTTTGTTTTAAATGCCAGGCGTTTCTAAGGGCCCCTGCCTGCTTTTCTGTCTCCCTATGATAGTTATGCAGGGTTTCGGATATTTCTGAAAGATACCGGGTGCGCTCGGGCGGAACAACAATGGATTTGGACGAGGATACTTTAATATCCGAAGATTCAAGCTTTGAGGTATATTCCACGCCGGTTTTTTCGGAAAGGGTTTTAAGCAGGTGGCGGTACATGGCGGTGACGCCGTCGTCATTGAACTTGGCGGCGATGGTGCCGAAAACCGGCATATCCTCCGGCTTTTTGTCGAAAGCCTTGCGGTTTCTCTGGACCTGTTTTCGGATATCGCGCACGGCATCCTCGCTGCCTTCCTTGTCGTATTTATTGATCACCACCAAGTCGGCATAATCAAGCATGTCTATTTTTTCAAGCTGAGTGGAGGCGCCGTAGTCACTTGTCATTACATAGACGGGCAGGTCGGTAAGGTCGAAAATATTGGATGCCCCCTGGCCGATCCCCGCAGTTTCGATGAGGATGAGATCCATATCGGCGGCTTTCAGAATACCCACTGCGTCGGGCAGCACCATGGGAAGCTCCAGGCTGGTTCGACGAACCGCCATGCTTCGCAGATAGACCCGTGGGGTATCAATGGCGTTCATGCGGATCCGGTCGCCCAGGAGCGCGCCCCCGGTTTTCCGCCTGGACGGATCACAGCAGAGGATGCCGATATGGAGGCCGGGATTGTCATAAAGCAACCTTAATACAAGCTCGTCGGTGAGCGATGATTTGCCCGCCCCGCCGGTACCGGTAAGGCCGATAATGGGAATTTTTCTATCCGGCTGTTTTTCCTGTATGCTTTTTCTCAAAGATTCTATCCGGCCGTTGTCACTTGCAAGCGCCACCTCGGCCGCTGAAATGAGCCGGGCAATGGCGGCAGGATGCTCCCGATTCACGTCTGTCTCAGCCACTTTCGCCCAATCCACCGTTGAAAAATCCATATGTTCCATCATATGGTTAATCATTCCCTGGAGCCCCATTTTGGCGCCGTCGGCCGGGGAATAGATTTTTGTGATCCCATAGTCTTCAAGCTCCCGGATTTCATCCGGCACAATGACCCCGCCGCCCCCGCCGAAAATTTTGATATGGGCCGCATCTTTTTGCGCCAGCATATCGCACATATACTTGAAAAATTCGATGTGGCCGCCTTGATAGCTGGAAATGGCCACGCCCTGGACATCCTCTTCAATGGCGGCATTTACGATTTCTTCAACAGAACGGTTGTGGCCGAGGTGGATGACTTCCGCCCCGCTGTCCTGGAGGATACGGCGCATAATATTGATGGCGGCGTCGTGTCCGTCAAAAAGCGAAGTCGCGGTAACTATGCGTATTGGATTTTTGGGCTGGTAAATGTCGGCTTCCATCTGCTCAGTGTCTCCTTCAAAGTGACTTCCAGGTTTAAGGTTTAAGGTTTAAGGTATAGGGTATAAGGTATAAGGTTAAAAAAATCAAAAGCTTAGCCATGTAGGGCGGATAAACAAAGCGCATTTGTCAATTCCTGAGCGGTTTATCGAGATTTGTACAATCAATGTAGTGGAAGGCTTTAGCCTTCCATTGGACGCGTTTTGTCACATCGGCCGCTTCTGCGAGTGACGGGCTAAAGCCCGTCTCTAGTGCGCCTGCGAGCGCAGAC